>JAZNFN010000057.1:0-2465 GCA_045576035.1 Christensenellaceae bacterium | reverse complement strand
AACTTATTACAACACACAAAAATCCCCCGTCCACAGAAAAGTTTTCCGTGGACGGTGGCTTTATTTTTTATTCTATTTCAATGTTTGTCTTTTTGGGAAGTTCTTTTTGCTTTTTAGGAACATTAAGAACAAGTGTTCCGTTATTATATTTTGCTTTAACGTCTTGCTCGGTTACAGCGTCGCCAACGTAGTAGCTCCTTGCACAAGTAAAACTGCGTTCTCTTCTAACGTAATTGTTTTCTTCTTCACGCTCTTCCCTTTTTGCTTCAATAGATAGGTATCCGTTTTCTAACGTCAAGTTAATGTCTTTTTTGTCAAAACCGGGCATATCAATTGAAAGTTCGTATTCCGTTTCCGTTTCTTTTATATCAGTTTTCATTGACTGTGCTTGCGGATAGAACACGGGCTTAAAAAAGCTGTCAAATGCGTCTTCAAAAAAATTAAAGCCTAAATCGTTACGTCTGTTTGTTAAAAAGTTTCTCATAGTTACATCTCCTTATATAAAATATTTTTTTTATTTTTTAGCACTCTTTATTTTTGAGTGTTAGCACTCTCTAACCTTGACTGCTAATTTAAATTATATACACAAAACTTTATTTGTCAAGTGTTTATGCAAAAAAATATAAAAAATTTTTTTTATCGATTATTACGCGTGCGCACGCGTGATAAACATTATTATAAGCTATACCTTAAAACTTTATTCATAACGATTAAAATAAAAATAACGCGTGCAAATCTTTGCACGCATTTAGACTATTTAAAAAATTATCAATTTATGAACAAGTGTTCCCTTTTATTAAAGTAAATAGTTGTAATTACCCAAAAAATTATCGTACTTAATAAAGAACAAATATCTTCCATAAGCAATTCAAATATTGAAATCTGTGATACTAGACTTATTAGTATAACGTATATAATTGCCGAAGCCAAATTCACAATATACATTATAGATACCATTTTAGGTGCGTCTATTTTATACTTCGCAAGAGCCTGCCTAACAAATATAACATACGTTGCATATCCAAAAGTAAAAAGTCCATATATAATATCTATCATTTTCATCATTGGAAACACTGCATATACTTGGTCTGCTAAACCCCCATACTGTAATCCAGTAACAAGCGTTAATCCACTAATATACGAAACAACAGCAGCCGCAAATAATGAAAAATAAATCATAAACTTATAAAACTTCATTGGTGGTTGCTCTTGCAAAGCATTAACGTTTGTTAATTCTTGCACCGCTTTTTGGTCTGCCCCACAGTATGGACAAATATTCTTGTCATCACTAATAAATTTTCCGCATTTTTTACAAAACATAACTTTTCTCCTTTGTGTTGTTTTCTTTTATTATAGTTCATATTTTATGAATTGTCAAGCAAAAATATAAGTACATATATATAATATTGCATAGAATATAAGGGTAAGTTATGGAAATTTTTGGACAGAGAATAAAAAAAGAGTTATTAGAGCAAGGGAAAATGCAAAAGGATTTAGCCAAACACTTAGGAGTACAAAAATCCACACTTTCGGAGTGGCTAAATAATCACAATGAACCACCTATGCATATAATACCTAAAATTGCTGTATTTTTGGACGTAACAACTGACTACTTGTTAGGATTAGAAGACGATATCGGCAATAAAATTAACTTATAGCAAAAACGCGTGCAAAGATTTGCACGCGTTTAATTTTTATATCTTTAAGATATTAAACTATAACCAAACTCCAAGTCATAAGGTTAATCATTAAGTTACAAGCGATAACTATAAGTACCAAAGCGATAGGATAGGTTGAAGCGTAAGCACCTGCAACGTCATCCGTTTTTGCCGTACCGATAAGTGCGCCAAGTGCGGGAGTTGAAGTCATACCACCTGTGATTGAACCAAGATTAGAGAGAAGTGGAAGTTTCAATAATGATTTACCAAGGAATAAACCTACAAGCATCGGGATAACGGTCATAACTACGCCACCACCAAAGCCCCAAAGAACGATATCTGCGCCACCTTTAACTTCGGTAACAAGGCTTACACCACCGTCAACACCTGCGCCGATAAGGAAAAGCATCAATCCTAATTCTTTAAGCGTTTTAACGGTTGCTGCGGGGATTTCCATTGAGAGCTTGCCAATTCTGCCAAAGTGACCGAATACCAAACACATAATAAGAACACCACCCGTAGTACCAAGTGAGAAGTTAATTCCGTTGAATAGTGGGATTTTAATACCACCAACTAATAAGCCTGCAACGATTGCAATTGCGATTGCAGTAAAACCAAAGTCGTCGCACTTAAAGAGTTTCTTTTCTGCTCTTTTTTCAGTTGCTTCCATAACTTCGGGTTTTAACAGACTTCTTTCGTGAGCCATATCTGCCTTAAACATTTTGGGAATAAGTTGAACGAATAACACAACGCCGATAACACCGAAAGGATATGCGATTGCGTGACCGATAGTAACTTGCGCATCGG
>JAZNFN010000056.1:0-9022 GCA_045576035.1 Christensenellaceae bacterium | reverse complement strand
TTGTCCGCCCTTACTTTTTAAGAACACTTTATCTGCAACTAAATCAAAAAATCCCGCATCGCCAAGATAGACGGATAAAAGCGTCATTGATAAAAACAGCGTGAGTATTTTTAAGGGATTGACCGAAGTGTCTGCGGTTATTCCGTCAATAACGTTTGAAAAGTCAATGCGCCCCGTAAAAAGCATTGCTATTGCGCCTATTAAACAAACCACCCAATATAGACCTATTTTGCTTTTTTTAAGGTTTATATACGGCTTAAATAAAACGCTTATAATCATAGCGGCGGCGGTAAGCACGGCTATGCCCACACATAACAACATTTTTTAATTCTTCCTTTTTGTTCAACGGCTACTATTATATCACTTTTAAAAAATAATACAAACAAAACGATAAGTGATTTATTAAAAACACTGTAAAAACATCGTCATTTCGACCTAGCGGAAAGCGAGTGGAGAAATCTCATTTACAAAGTACGCAAAGTAAGAGATATTGTTACTATGTTCTACTATAAGGAGATGCTTCAACTTTGCTTACGCTCCGTTCAGCATGACGGGTGTAAACTTTAAATTACCTATTGACAAAAAATGGTAACTGTGTTAAACTTAAACTATGATAAATAGAGTAAAAACACTACACACAACCGAATATTTAAAATTGATGCTTGGCGGACGAATGGTATATTGGGCGGTTTTATTTTCGGGGGTAATTAAATGAGATTTGGAGAATATTCTGCATTGGTTTGTGCTGTGAGTATATTAATTTGGGGTGTAACAATTTTTTATTTACAGAAATATGAAATACATTTATGCAGTAAGTTGAATAAATATAGGATAAGAAAAAATAATATTTTAATAAGATTAAAACTTTTTAAATATGATTGGAAATGTAATCTTATATTGATAATACCTTATTTAATAGCGTGGAACATATTTTTAGTTGTACTTATATTGTATATTTTGCGTTGGAGTGGTGTTGTGGGAATGACCGAACTGTTAAACAACAGGATGTTTTGTGGAATTCTTGCATTACTTATGTTAATAATGATGATATACATGGCTGTTATACAAGAAATAATAGGGAGATGCAATGATGTACCAGACGACAAGAAAACTAGAAAGAGTACAAAAAAAGAAGAAACAGAAGAAAATAAAAAATCACATAAATAATATAGCAAAAACACAAAGTCCGAAAAAATCGGGCTTTGTGTTTTTTAAATACCTATTGACAAAACTTTTAAAAAACAAAGCCCCGTTGCGCATAATTTCGCAACGGGGTTAAATCTTTTATACTAAAAATTATTTTATAATTTCTTGTCCGCCCATGAACGGTCTTAAAACTTCGGGAACGGTGATAGAGCCGTCTGCATTTTGATACTGTTCAATAAGTGCAGGGAATACACGGCTTGTTGCTAAGCCCGAACCGTTAAGCGTATGCAAGAATGCAGGTTTGCCTGTTTTAGAATCACGGTATTTAGTGTTGTTTCTTCTTGCTTGATAGTCGTTTGCATTAGAAACTGAACTTACTTCTTTATAGATACCCATACTTGGAATCCAAACTTCGATATCATAAGTTCTTGCCATAGAAGCAGAGCAGTCGCCAGCGGCAAGTTTAGAAACACGGAAGTGAAGCCCCAACTTTTCGATAAGGCTTGCTGCTTTATCAACAAGTTCGTTAAACGCTTGCATAGAGTGTTCGGGGTGAGCGTACTGAACCATTTCCACCTTGTTAAATTGGTGACCCCTTATCATACCACGTTCTTCCGCACGATAAGAGCCTGCTTCTTTACGATAACAGGGGGTATAAGCAAAGAACTTCATTGGTAGTTTTGCTTCGTCAATGATTTCGCCTGCATACATATTAACAAGAGCGGTTTCTGCGGTGGGGAGCATAAAGCGGTTTTTCTTTCTATCTTCGTCGCAGTCAAGCCAATAAACTTCGTCCGAAAATTTGGGGAACTGACCTGCGCCAAAACCGCAGTTATATCCAAGTTGGTGGGGCGGAAGAATAAATTCATAGCCGTCCTTTAAGTGTTCAGAAATAAAGAAGTTAAGAAGCGCCCATTCAAGCCTTGCACCGTCGCCACGGTAAAGCCAATAGCCACCGCCAGAAAGTTTAGTGCCCCTTGCGTAGTCTATAATGCCAAGTTTGGTGCAAAGGTCAACGTGGTTTTGCATTGGGAAAGAAAATTCGGGTTTTTCGCCAACAACTTTAACAACCTGATTGTTTTCCTTTTCGCCAGAAAGTAAGTCTTCGTCAGGGATATTAGGCATACGAGAAAGGGAATCGAAAATTTGGTCTTCAAGTTCTTTTGCCTTAGCGTCGCACTCAGCAATTTTATCGCCAAGCGTTCTCATTTCGGCAAAAATAGCGTCAACGGGTTGACCTGCTTTTTTAAGTGCGGGGATTTGCGCTGAAACTTTGTTCTTTTGTGCTTTATAGCCTTCAACTTCACCGATAACGGCCCTGCGCTGTTTGTCAAGCGCAAGAATAGTGTCAAAGTCCGCCTTAAAGCCTTTGCGTAAAAGTAATTCTTCTACCTTTTCTTTGTTTTCTTGAATTCTTCTTAAATCTAACATTACTTTTTCTCCGTAAGAATTGTACTCTTTTATTATAACTTTATTTTTAATTAAAATCAATGGTTTTGTTAAACTTTTACACAAATATTATTTAAATAGTTAGTGTGTGAAAAATTTTAACATATTTTTTGTTAGATTTTATCCTTTTATTCTTGCAAAATAGCGTTCAAGGTGGTACAATAGTTAAACAAAAGGAGATACTGATGAAGGACAGACTTTTTCACTTAAAAGAATTTATTGACAAAAACGGTAAAGTAACGCTTCACGAACTTGAATGTGCGTTCCCTAACGTGTCTAGTATGACGCTTCGTAGGGATTTAACTAGGCTTGAAGAAGACAACGCCGTTCTTAAAATCCCAGGCGGTGCTATTTCGGTTGATAGCGTTATTCGGGAAAAGGAAGCCGATTTTTCTAAGCGCATTAATTATAACGCACAAGAAAAACTTGAAATTGCCGACAAAGCCGTTAAGCTTGTGGAAAGAAAAAGCTGTATTTTTATTGACGGCGGTTCTACCACTACTTACTTTGCCCGTGCTCTTCCCGACGATAATTTTTACGTTTTAACTAATGCTATCGTTATTGCTGAAACTATTTTAAGAAAGGAAAAACCCACCGTGTCGCTTCTTGGGGGCGACTTAAAGAAGAACAACTTTATTACGGTTGGCAAGTCGTGCATAGACTTTATTGACGGCGTAAATATTCAAACGGCTGTTATGACGGCAACAGGGTTTATTCGTGATGCGGGCGGTTTTACTTGCGGTAATCAGTCCGAAGCCGAAGTTAAAAGAAAGGTCATTGAAAAAGCAGATAAGGTCATTATGCTTCTTGACAGTTCTAAGGTAAACAAAAAAACCCCGTACACCTTTGCTAACCTTAAAGACGTAAACTGTATGGTGGTTGACAAAAACTTTTCAAAAGAACTTAAAAACACAATCGAAAGTATGGGCGTTAAAATATATTAAGCGCAAAGCCTTGCCTAAATAAAATTTTAATGCTATCATTAAAAGGATAAATATGTTTAAAAAACTAAGGGCGGATATTCGTGCCGCCAAACAAAACGACCCTGCCGCACGCAGTAAGTTTGAAATTTTCTGGACGTATTCGGGTGTAAAGGCACTCCGTTGGCACAGATGGGCAAACTTTTTGCATAGGCACAAACTAAAATTCTTGGCACGTTGGACTAGTCAGTTTGCCAAGTTTTTGACGGGTATTGAAATTCACCCTGCCGCCAAGATTGCACCAGGCGTGTTCATCGACCACGGCGAAGGCGTAGTTATCGGTGAAACAGCTGAGATTGAAGAAGGCGTTGTAATTTATCAAGGCGTAACGCTCGGTGGTACGGGTAAGCAGACGGGCAAACGTCACCCAACCGTTAAAAAAGGTGCTATGATAAGCGCAGGCGCTAAGATTTTGGGCGGGTTTACGGTTGGTGAATACGCTAAAATCGGTGCGGGCGCAGTGGTCTTAAAAGAAGTTCCACCATACGCAACGGTGGTTGGCGTACCGGGGATAGTCGTTAGAATTAACGGCGAAAAACTTCCCGACTTAGAACAGGAAAAACGTGACCCCCTACACGAAGAAATTTGTCATTTAAGGGAAAAACTTTTTACTCTTGAAAAAAAGCTTGAAGATATAGAAAAGAATACAAAATAAAGGAACGGTTATGAAAATTTACAACACGCTAACGGGCAAAAAACAAGATTTTGAACCAATAAACGCAGGCAAAGTTAAAATGTACGCTTGCGGTATTACCGTGTCGGGTGAAGCGCATATAGGGCACGCTTATCAGGCGCTTATTTACGACATTATTAGAAAGTATCTTGAAAAGAAAGGTTACGACGTAACTTATGCAAGAAACTATACTGACGTTGACGATAAGATTATCGCTAAATCTAACGAAACGGGTATCCCTGCCGACGTTTACGCTAAGCAGATGATTGAAAACATTGACGAGCAAATGGCTCGCTTAAAGGTTGACGACCCAAGTATGTGGCTTAAAGCGACCGAAAGCATTGAAGATATTATTGCGTTCGTTTTGGCTCTTATCGAAAAAGGGCACGCATACCCCACTGAAAAGGGCGACGTTTATTTTTCGGTTGAAAGTTTTCCGTCATACGGCAAGTTATCACATAGAAACTTAGAAGACGCTATGAACGGTGTTAGAGTCGATAACGACGAAATGAAGAAAAACCCATTAGACTTTGCGCTTTGGAAGTCTGCTAAGGCTGGCGAACCGAGTTGGACTTCACCTTGGGGCGAAGGTAGACCTGGTTGGCACATAGAGTGTTCTACTATGAACAAAAAGGCGTTCGGTGAACAGATTGATATTCACGGTGGCGGAAGAGACTTGATTTTCCCACACCACGAAAACGAAATTGCTCAGACCGAAGCGCTTACGGGTAAGCCGTTTGCTAAGTATTGGATTCACAACGGACTTATAAAAGTAAACGGACAAAAGATGAGTAAGTCGCTTGGTAACAGCCTTTTCTTAAAAGATTTACTTGACAAATATTCGCCTGAAACCATTAAGTTTGCTCTTCTTCAAACAAACTATCGTGGGGACATAAATGTTACCGATAATCTTTTCCCCGATGCTGAAAGGCATTTGTACGAATTTTATAAAACCATTAAGGCGGTTGAAGATGCGTTCGGCAAGGTGGACGGGGAAAACGCTCAGCTTGACGCTCAGTTTAATAGCGCTATGGACGACGACTTTAACACTGCACTTGCAATAAGCAATTTGTTTGGAATATTTAAGTCTATCCGTGCAAAACTTAGCGCAGGGGATAAGACGGTTGCTTGCGACGTAAGTCAATTACGCAAGACTTATTCGTTAATCGGGTTGTTTAACTCTGATGCGCAAGAGTTTATCAATGAGTACGAAGCAAAACAAGTTAAAGTTGATATTCCCAAAGACGTTATCGACCTTGCAGAACAAAGACTTGTTGCACGCAAGAATAAAGACTGGGCAAAGTCAGACGAACTTCGTGATGCTATCGCAAGCAAGGGCTATTTAATTAAAGACGGCAAAGACGTTTACGAACTTATTAAAAAGGACTAACGATTATGATTACTTCAAAAGAATTAAGAGAAAAATGGATTAAATTTTACGAAGAACGTGGACACGTTAATATAGGCGCTGTTTCGCTTATAGGCGACGGTACTACGGGCGTTATGTTTAACGTTGCGGGTATGCAACCTTTAATGCCTTATCTTCTTGGCAAAAAGCACCCTATGGGTACTAAACTTTGCAACGTTCAAGGCTGTGTTAGAACGGTCGATATCGATTCGGTTGGCGATGCAACGCACTTCACTTTCTTTGAAATGATGGGAAATTGGAGTTTGGGCGATTACTTTAAGAAAGAAAAAACCAAATGGTCGTTTGAACTTTTGACCCAAGTGTTCGGCTTTGACAAAGATAAAATTTGTTCTACCGTGTTTGAAGGTAACGACAGCGTTCCAAGGGACGAAGAAACTGCCGGCTACTTAAAAGAGCTAGGAATTAAACCCGAAAATATTTTCTATCTTGATAAATCAAACAACTGGTGGGAACTTGAAGGCACGGTCGGCACGCCTTGTGGACCTGACAACGAATGGTTCTATCCACGCCACGACAATCCTTGTTGTGATACTTGCGACGTAAACTGTGATTGTGGTCGTTACGTTGAAATCGGCAATGACGTTTATATGCAGTATAAAAAGTTAGAAGGTGGAAAATACACTGAACTTGAAAACAAAAACGTTGATACGGGCTTTGGTCTTGACAGGCTTTTGCTTTTCTTGAACGGACTTGACGACGGTTATAAAACCGACCTTTTTGCTAGCGCAATAGCACGTCTTGAAACGGCTTCAAATAAAGCGTACGGTGTTGACGCTTCCGATACTAAGGCAATGCGTATTATCGCTGACCACACAAGAACGGCAGTTATGCTTATCGGTGATAAAAACGGCATAGTTCCGTCAAACACAGGTGCAGGATATATTTTAAGAAGACTTCTCCGCCGTGCAATAAGATACTGCAAAAACTTAGGGGTTGAAGCGACCGAAATGTGCGAAGTTGCTAAAATCTTTATAGAAAAGATATACGATGAAGCGTATCCGTTGCTCGTTGAAAAAGAAGATTATATCCTTGACGAAATCACTAAGGAAATCAAAAAGTTTGAAGCGACGCTTGCGTCCGGCATGAAAGAGTTTGATAAGTGCCTTATCGGTATGGAAAGAAAGAATGCGTTTATGAGTGCAAAAGACCCGTCTTACGTTCCCGAAACTGAAATTACGGGCAAGCAAGCGTTTAGGCTTTACGATACGTTCGGCTTCCCGTTAGAACTTACCGTTGAACTTGCTAACGAAAAAGGTCTTACCGTTGACGAAAAGGGCTTTAACGAAGCGTTTAAGGCGCACCAAGAACTTTCAAAGGCACAGGCTCAATCTGCAAAGGGTGGTCTTGCTGAACAAACCGAAAAGACAACTAACTATCATACTGCAACACATATTATGCTTGCAGGTCTTCGTAAAATGTTCGGTACAGGCACTGAACAAAAAGGCTCGAATATTACCGATGAAAGAATGCGCTTTGACTTTAACTTAGACCATAAAATGACCGAAGACGAACTTAAAACACTTGAAAACTTCGTAAACGACGTTATTGCTAAAAAGATAGACGTTGTAAGAACGGAAGAAAAGTATGTAGATGCAGTAAAAGGCGGAGCTTACGGCGTGTTCAATGCTGATAGCGACGACCAAATCGTATCAATTTACACTATCGACGGTGTTGATAAGCAAATTTGCGGTGGTCCACACGCTAAAAACACGGGCGACCTTGGAACTTTCGTAATAAAGAAAGAAGAAAGTTCTTCAAGTGGCGTAAGAAGAATTAAAGCAATATTAAAATAGAATGAAAGCACTTGCAATTAAGCAAGTGCTTTTTCTTAACTAATGAATAAATAAGTGTTAAGCATAAATCCGTGTTTATTTTTTAATGTGGTATATAAAGAAAAGTCTTTTGTGAAAATTCCACAAACGTTTAAGTTTTGAACAACTTCAATATAGTTTGTGCTGTGTTGTAATTTATAGGATTTGTAAGAGACTTCTTCGTAAGTTGTGTAAAATGTTGTTTTTATCAAATTATGTTCGCTGTCGTATTCGCTTATTTTTAATAACGATGGGGTGGAAATTTTATTTATTACTATTTTAATATTGCAATCGGTTTTGTAGGGATATTCAGAGTTGTGGTTCTTAAAACTTTCATTAAATATAGCACATTCTTTTAGCACCACTTCTGTTTGTGAGCCTATAAGGGTAGGCGCTGTGTGTAAATTAAACCCTTTTTCACTATTATCAAGTGCGTAAACAAAAATTTTTTCAACGTCTTTATACACGGATAAAGAAAAATTATATTCTTTTATTCCTGCGGTTGTTAAGTAAGATGAATGGTGTTTTATCCCAGCACAACGCATACTATTGTAACTAATTTCAGCGAAGGGGTATCTATCGGATATCGGGTGTAAAACACCATTAAGTTCGTAATAGTAATTTGGGTCATTAGAGTTGTAAACGGGTGCGCAATCACCGACGTATTCTTCTATGGCTATGAAAAAACCATATATATAATATTCGTTTTCGACATAATCGTCTATAACTTTAATTGAGTTTACGGTATAACTGTTTGTTTGACTATTGTATGAATAATTTGCTTTTAGGCGATAGCCGTCCTTTATGTCTTTAATATGAAAAATATTACCGTGCTTGCTTATACATTTTATATTTTTATTGTTTTCATCGGTCAGTTCTATATTTACTTCTACGTCGTGTTCAACGTTAAAAGTTAACGTGTTGTTTTCTACTTTGGCAACGTTATAAGCGTCTTTTGTGTAGATGATTGGTTGTGGTGCTTGTTCTTTTGGGGCAAGGGAAATTAAGAATAAAACGGACACTGAAATTATTAATAAAACAATTAAAGGAATAATAAAGTATAGGAAATTTTTATGTTTTTTAACAATATTGGTGTTTTCAACAGTAAGAGAGCGTAGTTCTTTTTCACTAAGGAGTTGTTCTGTTGGTACGTTTATAAGTTGTGATAATTTTTCTAAAATATCTTCACTTGGGAAGCCTCTACCTTGTTCCCACTTCGCAACGGCAGAGCGTGTAACGAAAAGTTTATTTGCAAGTTCTTGTTGTGTAAGGTCATTATCTTGTCGATATTTTTTTATTAGTTCGTTCAACATAGGCAAAAATCCTTTTTGTTTTATTATAACTAAATCCCTGCAAAAATGCAATGCCTATTGTGATACCAAGTAAAAAGTATCAAGCGAACACAAAAACAAACTTATATAGTTGCATATTAAAGTAAAAATAACCCCTTTATTTTAATTGACAAACAAAAAATTTTGTCCTATAATATTTAGGCTGTTGAAAGAACTTTAACTGAAAAGTTGAATGTAACATA
>JAZNFN010000055.1:0-3587 GCA_045576035.1 Christensenellaceae bacterium | reverse complement strand
ATAATTGCAGATAATCACGTTATTATTAAATCTGAATGCGACAATACAAAAGATAGTATATTTATTTTAACCCAATCCACTAATCGCTAAATTCCAATATATCTAGTTGTTAATTTTTTTTGGTAAATAATTTTAAAAGTGTAGCACACTATACTTTGCAAGCAAAGTCGTGTGTTTTGCAAAGCAAGAAATAAAGAGTAGCAAAATTTTTGCTACTCTTTTAAAATGTCGTAAAAAATCCCTATGGGACACGCAGTTTGCCTACGGGGTGTTTTAATATATAATGGTGCGGATTAATCTATTATCAAGGTTGCTTTTGACGGTTTATTCTTATTATAAAGTACAGTAACTTGGCTATTGATAGTTGGAACGGGCAAGCCTGCTGAAATCCATTTTCTTTTAGTGTAGGATTTGTCGTTTACGCAATATCTAACTTTAATAACGTGTGGGAAAATTGCCCCGTCAAGTGTACCCTTTCTAAAAGGTTTAGTATTGATTTTAAGCCACCATTGCTTTTTTATAGAAATTACAGTGCCTATCGTTTTTTCTTCCATTAGATAATTCCTTTAAAATAATCAGTTAAATAATTGCACCTATTATATTTTTGAACGCAAAAACTTACCGCAATGATTTTACGGTAAGGGAAAATGCTTGTTAAATTAGTTTTTTAGGGGGAAGGTTTATTCTGCGGGTTTAGCCTTTTCTTCTTCAAAAGCGGCTAAGATAACTTGGATGAGTTCTTCTCTCGTTTCGGTCTTAATGGGGTGAGCGATGTCTTTGTATTGACCGTCAGCAGTTTTTCTGCTAGGCATAGCGATAAAGTAGCCTTCGTTACCTTCGATAACTTTGATATCGTGGATAACAAAGCAATCTTCAATAGTAACTGATGCAACAGCTTTAAGCTTGCTGTCGTCTTTTTTTACGATACGAACTCTCACGTCTGAAATCTTCATTTTCTTGTAACCATCCTATAATCAAATATTATATTTATTTTAACACAATTTTTGATTAATTTCAATACTTTTTTAAAAAAATATGCAAAAAAGTTACATTTTGTGTTAATTTTTAATAATTTTTCATAAAATATTATATGGAAAAGGAAAAATTTATGCAAAATTATAACAAATTTCATTTTATCGGTGCGTGTGGAGTGTCAATGAGTGGACTTATAAAGCATCTATTATTGAACGAAAAAGCTGTTACGGGTAGCGATAATCGTGCAGAAAACGGTGCAACTGAACTCAATGGCTTAGGTGCAAAGATATACTGTAAGCACTCTTCAAAGAACACAAAAAATGCTGACGTAGTTATTTATTCTTCCGCAATAAAATCGGACAATCCAGAACTTAATTATGCTATAAAGCACAAAATCCCGACGGTAAAACGCAGTGAACTTTTAGGTGAAATTTTAAGAGAGTTTAAAACTTCTGTTGGTGTGTCGGGTTGTCACGGGAAAACAACTGCGACGGCAATGATAGCAAACGTATTAATAAACGCTAAAAAAGACCCAACCGTATTTTTAGGTGGCGAAGATTATTCATTCGGTAATTATCGTAATGGTGGTAAAGACGTAGCGGTAGCAGAAGCGTGCGAATACAAGAAAAACTTTCTTGACGTTAAGCCAAATATTTCGGTTGTGTTAAACATTGATAACGACCACATGGACGCATATAAAGATATGACTGAAATGCTGAACGCCTTTACTGAGTTTACAAAAAATACTATTGCCGTAATCAATGCGGACGACGCTTTGGCATCTAAAATTTTTAATTCGACCACGGTAACTTTTGGCATTGAAAAAAAGGCGACGTATATGGCAAAAAATTTGCGTTATAACAATGCGGGTTATACTTTTACCGCATACGCTTTCGGTAGAGCGGTCGGCACAATAAAACTAAAAGTAGCAGGTAGACACAACGTTTACAACGCACTTTCTGCCATTGCCGTTTGCGACGTTATGAATATACCTTTCTTTATAATTAAAAGAGCACTTGAAAATTTTAAGGGCGTAAAGAGAAGAAATGAATATATAGGTGAAGTTTTTGGGCTTAATTGTTATGCAGATTATGCTCATCACCCCAAAGAAATTGAAGCGACGCTGACAGCCTTTTCAGAAAGTGGGGAAGACTACGTTACTGTTTTTCAACCACATACTTATTCAAGAACAAAACTTTTAATGTATGATTTTATAAAAGTATTAAAAGAAAAAAAACCCTTGATTATATTAAAAACTTACTCTGCCCGTGAAGAATTTGATGAAAATGGTAGTGCAAAGACGCTTTTTGATAAAATATGTGAAGTTTCGGGTGAAAACTGTAATTACGTTCAAGACCAAATTGAACTTAAAGAAGCGCTTGATAAATTAGCGCCAAGATATAAACGTGCAATATTTTTGGGGGCGGGAGACGTGTATGATATTGCAAAGAATATTATAGTGCAAAAATAATCTAAAAAAGTATAAAAATTTTTCACAAAACAAGCGATAATTATTTGCAAAAAAAATGCTTTTTGTGTATCATATAATTGTAACAATTATAATAGGAGAGAATTGGCAATTATGAATACCAAAAAGAGAAAGATTTCAATTTTAGGCGCTGGTAACGTAGGGGCAACCATCGCTTATGCACTCACCCTTCAAGGCGTTTGTTCTGAAATAGTATTAGTTGATATCAACAAAGAAAAGGCAGAAGGCGAAGCGCTTGATATTACGCAATGCGCAGCGTGCGCACCTTCTTGCAAAATTTGGTGCGGTGAATATGCTGACGTTGCAGGTTCTGACGTAGTAGTTATTACTTTCGGCGTAGGTAGAAAACCTGGTCAAACTAGACTTGACCTTGCAGCAATTAACGTTGGTATCTTAAAGAGCGTTATAAAGCAAAATGACTTTGCTAAAATCGCACCCGATGCACTATACGTTGTTGTTTCTAACCCTGTTGACGTTCTTACTTACGTTCTTATGAAAGAAGCAGGTCTTAAAAAAGAACAAGTTATCGGTACGGGTACACTTCTTGACTCTAACCGTCTTATCCAAGCCGTTGCAGCATACTGCAAGGTTGACGCTTCTAACGTAAACGCTTACGTTTTCGGCGAACACGGTGATGCTTGTATGGTTCCTTGGAGTCTTTGCACCGTTTGCGGTATGAATATTAGAGATTACTGCACGAAGATTATGGGCGTTAAGGCTGATGACCTTGAAACCGAACTCAACAATATCTACACGGGTATGGTTGCAGCAGGTTCAAAAGTTATTAAGGCAAAGGGCGCAACGTTCTATGCTATCGCAGCTTCAACCGTTCAACTCATCAAAGCACTTGTTTCAGACACTGAAACAATCTTGTCTCTTGCAACTCTTCTTGACGGTGAATACGGTGCTAAAAATCTTTGCACAGGCGTTCTCTGTAAAGTAGGTGGCACGGGACTTAAAGAAATTGTTAAAGTTCCGCTACCCGAAGATGAAATGAAGCTTTTCTCTGAAAAACTTGAATCTCTTGACAATACGTTTAACGCATTAAACGTAAGATAAATTTAATATCTTATTAAAAGGGAGTAGTTTACGCTAACTTTTAGCGTGCGTGTAGTCGTCATTA
>JAZNFN010000054.1:0-3041 GCA_045576035.1 Christensenellaceae bacterium | reverse complement strand
ATTGGCTTCTCTTGCATATTCTTCTTGAACACTAGATAGTTCTTGGCGCAACTTAGCAACGTTCATTGTAGGAACTACGCTGATTAACTGCTGTTTTTTCCCGTCGAATACCTTCAATGAATTTTCTGTCTTTTCCAATACTTTTAAAACGTTTTTCTTTTCAATCGCACAACTTTTTATAATTTCTAATGCTTGCTTAAAATCACAGCCGTCAGGCAAATTGTATTTTGAAAGATATTCGTTAAGTTTTATTATATATTCACTTTGCAGTTCGGCGTATTCAGCTTGTTTAGTTAGTTGCGTTTGAACAGTCGATTCATAGCCGTTATCAATTTGCGGTTTTTTAACTACACCGACATAAATCACGCCGATTAAACTTATTGCAAAAAGAACTATACCTATTAACCCTATAATTAGATTAAACCAAACGGTTGCTAATCCTATGACTAAAAACAAGCACGAAAGAACTGCAAACGGTAGCGCTTTTCCTTTTGCATTCTGCTTTTGATTGGGTTTATCGTTTTGAAGCGCTATTAGCTGTTCATCAGTAGCACGTTTTAGTGCAGAAACTGAAACAAGGTCGTTATAGCAGTCTGAAAACATACTGAGCTCGCCGTCATTGGGCAAGTGTCCGTTTAGCACTTTATCTATCCGTTCACATTCCTTAATGAGTGAATTTTTTTCTTCAACAAGTTCATCGTGCCTTTGTTTTTTTACAGCGTTCGCTTCGGCTTTACCCGCAAGCGTAACTTTTTCAGTTAGTTCGTTTGCCTTGTTTTTTAACTGTTCAACCTTTTCTTCTAAAAGTTTTACGTCGTTTTTTATAACGTTTACCGCCACAGCCGAACTTTCTGCACGTTCAATTTGCTCGTCAAGAATATTTATTTCTCGCTTTGTGTCAGATATTAAACCTTTATCGCCACGGTACTTATACTGTTTTGCTTTTTCTTCAAGTTTAATAAGCGCCTTATCAAACGCTTCCGTGTCTTGAATTTCGCAAACGGAATTGAATTTTGCAGTCAAACTACTGTTGCTTTTTACTTGGAAATCTTTTTGAGAAAAGAAAGTTGTTGAAAGGAATCCTTCTTCATCAATCTCAAAAATTCGCTTACCTAAGTTTTCGGTGTTTTGGAACTCTTTTCCTGTTACTGCGTCAAAAAGTCTAACCGAATCTTCTGACTCTTTATTGCCGAAAAATCTTTCAATTCTATACTGTTTATCACCCCAAACAAAGTCAACGCTTCCACCAAAGCGTTCAGTCGAATTCCAAGGCTTAAATTTAATGCGTTCGTTTTCGGCAACGCTTCGCTTTCCCGAACTTATACCGTAAAACATAGCTTTTATAAACGTAGCAAGCGTGCTTTTGCCCCAACCGTTATCTTCTTTAAACGTGTTGAGTCCCGAACTAAAATCATAAGAAAAATCTTTAAGTTTACCGAAAGAGGAAACGTAACATTTAATAAGTTTCATATTAAAATTCCTCCCCTTTTAACGCATTAAGTCCACAAAGTATAACCCTGCGTTTTTCCTGTGCAGATAAATCACTTTCCCACACTGAACGCACGAATTCACCACGCACCGATTTATCGTTTATATAATCTTCCGTACTGACTTTAAGTTCTGTTTTATCATAAACTTTTGCAAAGAAAAACTTTTCGTTTAGCCGTTTTGCAAACTGGTCTTTATCAATAAAAAAGTCGGGCTTATGTTCACCTTTTAATACTACTTTTATTAGACAATCCCTATCATAATTGTCTAAAATTCTAGTCAAAAACATATCCATAGCCGAATACCACGTTTGGTAACCATCGACGTTAAACTCAACTTCGTGCAACGTTCTAGATGAAAATTTAACAAACTCACTTTGAACATTTTTACCGTCAACGTCAATAAGAACAAATCCCTTGTCCCCAAGTTCGTCAAACCCACGTCCGTCAAGACAGCCTGAATATGAGTAAACGCCACGGTCGTCTATTTTAGCTTTGACGTAAGAGTGAATATGCCCAAGCGCAATGTAATCTATATTTTTTTCTTTTAAAGCGGGAATATTTATTATTTCAGAAAGTTCATTGCTGTTATATCCCGCAACTTGTCCGTGCAGAGTTACTATATTTACTTTTTCGGGGTCAAGAATCAACGTGTCATACGCAGTCTTTTTATTTAGAGAAGTTAAAATTGTACCCGTCACAACAACGTTGCCATATTCAAAACTTGTCCAATCTTTGCCGATAATTTTAAGATTAGTTGGAAGTTCGTTCATACTAGAAATAAAATTCACGTCATCGTGATTGCCCGACAAATATATAAAGTCAACGTTTTGATACTTTTCAAAAACGTGCAAAACTACCTCTCGTGTTTTTACCGTTATGCGTGAAGTATCAAACATATCCCCTGCAATGATTACTGCTTTAACGCCGTTTTCATTAGCATAGTCTGCAAGACGTTCAAAAGTGCGTACTATTTCTTCTCTACGCAATTTTGATTTATCTGACGGAAATCCGTCCATTTTTGAATCAAGGTGCAAATCTGCACAATGAATAAACTTCATAGTTTCTCCCACTTTGTTTTTTTATTTATTTATCTTTGCTACTAAACCATATATTTCCATATTGGCTGAGCGGAATTTGTTTTCATATTCAGTTATTATATTATCGGCCATACCGCCGTTCAACTCTTTTGTAACGTCCGTGACAATAAAACCGTTTTTAGAAAACATATCAAATGAATATTCAAAAAATCCTTTATCGTCTGTTTTTTGATACACAGAACCACCGTTTACTAAAAATATTTTATACGCATCAATATATCTTTGACTTGTAAGTCTTCTATTTTCATAACCGTCTTTTGGAAATGGTGGTGAAAAATTCAAGTATACGTTTGCTATACTACTCTCAGGAATATATCTTTGTAAATATTCAGCGCCACTATTAACAAACACCACATTTTTAAGTCCTTCTTGTTTTGCAAGTTCTGCTGCCATTACGATAATATTTTCAAGCAGTTCTACCGCAATAAAATTGACGTTAGGATTAGCCTTAGCT
>JAZNFN010000053.1:0-6144 GCA_045576035.1 Christensenellaceae bacterium | reverse complement strand
TGGTGCGAATATACAACAACAATACCGTTTTTTATTCCTGAATTTTTTACCGTTTCTTTAACTTGGGCGGTTACGTTGTGAAAAGTAATTTCTTTGTGGTCTGATTCAACTGAAATTTTATTCTTGAAAATCATATTTTACTCCTTATTTAAATCATCTTTTGCTTGGCGGGTGGCCTTAATCATTTCTTCCATAACGGCGATAGGGTCATCTGCGTTGCAAATGCCAGATGCTGCACCAGCGCCTTCTGAACCTGCCATAATAAAATCGTAAACTTGTTTGCCGTTTGTTATCCCGGCTGCTTGTTCAACGTAAATGGTAGGGTCTATTGCTTTAATTGCATCAATGGAATCTTTAACGAAACCCATATCGCTTACTTGACCGCCTGTGCCACCGATAAGTTCTGATGGTTCTGGGTTAATAATGTCGGGGTGTAGGTGTGCTAGCGCCTGAGCTTCGGCGGTAGTGTCGGCACAAGCAAAAACAATAAAGTCCATTTCTCTTGCACGCTTAATAGTTTCTTTCATTTGTGGCAAAGACATAGGTTTTTCACAATGGTTGATTACGACACCGTGAGCGCCTGCGGCTTTTAAACTTTCGGGTAAAACTGCCGCCATGCCACGACCTGGATAGAGCGTGTCCATATATGGCGCAATTATAATTAGATTTTTAGTGTTTTCAGCAACACGTCTAATGTCGGCGTAAGGAGTGGTCATTAAAACGTCAACGTCATACTTTTCTGCCAATTTGTCCGCTGCAATAGCTAATTTTAACACGTCGTCGCCGTATATGTAGTTCTTTGTTCCTATTTCAAAAAAAGGCGTTCTTATTTTTTTCATTGATTTACCTCTACTTTTTCTTTTATGATATATTTTAGTTGATTTAAAGTCAATTATTTTGATTTATTTTAAGGAATAATGAGCGTTTTGGTTGACAAAATGAGCGATTAATGTTATAATAGCAATATAAATATAAAGGAAATACTAAAATGAAAAAAACTATTGCAACTGAAAACGTAATTTTGAAAGAAATGCAACTTAACGGCTTTGTAACACTTAAAAGTGCTATGCAAATTCTTGATATATCCGAAGCAACGGCAAGGCGACTTTTTGCTAGAATGGAAGAAAAGGGGTATGGGATTAGGTCTCACGGTAAAATAAGTTTGCCTGACAGTTCGTATAGCTTTTATAGATACGAAACGTCAGAAGAACTTTTTGTTAAAGAAAAAAAGCAAATAGCAAATGAAGCTGTAAATGTGATTAACGACGGGGATACTTTATTTTTAGATTCTGGTACTACCGTATGTTTGTTTAGTATGGCTCTAAATGATGCTCTTAAACAAAAAACGTTAAAAAACATTAAAGTTTTTACAAATTCATATATGATTATTAATATATTGAATCAAACGTCGGAAGTTAATCTAATTGGTGGAACATATCGTCCAAACCGAAAAGACTTTTGTGGATATATGACCGAAAGGGCGATAAAAGATTGCCATTTTAATAAATGTATACTTGGTACTGACGGATATAATGCAAGTTCAGGATTTTCAACCACCGACTTTGAATCTGCAAAAATTTGTGAAACTGCGATTGCGAATTCAGAAAACACGATTATATTAATGGACTCTCATAAAATAAATAAAGCTGCACTTGTCAGTTTTTCTAAGGGTGATAACGTGTCCTTAGTGATAACCGATGATAGAATAACTGATGAAGCAACAAAATCAATTCAACGAAATGGAATCAATATTAGAATTGCAAAAAAATGATTGAAACGCTCAATATTCACTTGACAGCGCTATTCACTTTTGCTAAAATTATAAAAAAGGAAGGTGAATTATGTTTGGATTTAAGCTGACTGATTACGACAAAAAAGTTTACGAAGAAGAATTAAAAGATTTTTTGCCAAATAACATAGTGGACATGCATGCGCACGTTTATACGGTAGAGTCGAATAGACCTAAAAATGGTCCGGGGTATTGGCCGTCAAGAGTTGCGGAAGATAATTCTATTGAAGATGCTGTTCAAACTTATAAAGATTTATTTCCAGGGAAGAACGTTGTGCCTGTAATCTTTGGCTTTCCCGAAGGTTATCTTGATATAGCAAACGCATACTGTCGTGAAAAGGCAAAGGAATACAATTATCCTGCGTTGTTTTTGTCTCACTATAACGATTCACCAGAGTTTTTAGAAGAGCAAGTTATCGGCGGTGGTTTTCAAGGCTTAAAACCATACTTAAATAATAGTAGGGACGGAGTAAACGGTGCGGAAGCGGAAATATACGATTTTTTGCCTGAAAAGCACTTGAAAGTTGCTGACAAGTACGGTTGGAAAGTTATTTTGCATATTTCAAGAAGTGAAAGACTTAAAGACCCTAAGAATATTAAAACACTTATGGATATTGAACAGAAATATCCAAACGTTAAATTGATTGTTGCGCACATTGGTAGGGCGTATGCACCAGAAGATTTTGGCAATGCATTTGACACATTAAAACATACGAAGAATATGATGTTTGATTTTTGTGCAAACACATTACCGCTTGCTACTGAAAAGTGTATTGATGCAGTAGGGGTAAAGAGAGTAATGTTTGGTACGGACTTGCCTATTGCCAAAATGAGAATGTATCGCATTTCAGAAGATGGATATTATATAAACGTTGTTCCTCGTGGGCTTTATGGTGATTTGACGGGTGCAGCGCACATGCGTGAAACTGATGAAACTGACGTTACAAATTTCACCTATGAAATTATAAGGGGATTTAAAAAGACTGCTGAAAAACTTTCTTTAAGTAAACAAGACGTTGCCGACGTTATGTGTAATAACGCTGCAAAATTATTCAATATAAAGTTTTAACGGGTAATTTATGAGTAAAGGATATATTGGCGTAGACCTTGGGACTACGGGAACTAAATCTATCTTGTTTGATGAACGTGGCAACGTTTTAGGGAAAGGCTATAAAGGATACGGGCTTATTACTCCCAAAGAAGGCTATTTTGAACAAAACGCTTGCGATTGGTATAATGCAGTAGTTTGTACTGTAAAAGAAGCGGTTAAGGATTTTGATGGACAAGTTGCGGGCATTTCTTTTTCTGCGCAAGGTGGAAGTTTTATTCTTGCAGATATTGATAAAGACGGTAAAATCATCCCACTTACAAACGCTTTAACTTGGATGGATAACCGTGCAACCGAAGAAGTGGGAGAACTTGGTGATAAAGCTTACTCAATAGCTGGATTAAAGCTTGGGGCAGGCTCATCACTTTGTAGGCTTTTGTGGCTCAAAAAACATTGCCCCAACGAATATAGCAAAACGAAAATTATTTTAACAACGTCTGATTATATTTATTATATGCTCATAGGACAAAAGGTTATAGACTATACAAGTGCGTATATGATGGATATATTTGACGGCGAAAATCTTTGTTGGAACGATAGTTTGCTTGAACTTGTTGGATTAAATAAAAATCAATTACCCAATCCTATAAGCGCAGGTGAATATTTGGGTGATTGTAATGATAACTTTATCAAAGCGACGGGACTTAAAGGAAAGGTTAAGGTTTATAGTGGTGTTCACGACCAGTTCGCCGCAAGTCTAGGACTTAACTATTTTGGTAGTAACGATTTGCTTATTTCAACGGGAACGACGTGGGTTGTATTTGGTAAAAGTGACAAAAACATTGACTTAAACTTTTTTAAAATGAAGCACCCTGTTGGTGGATATGGTTACTTCGCTTCGGCGATAAGTTCGGGTACTGTTTTATCTTGGGAAAAAGATTTATTTTCAACTGACTATGATAATTTAAATGTTGGTGTGGAAAAAGCACCGTTCGATGATAAACTTTTAGTATATCCGTTTATATCCGGTAACGGAGCGTATCGTGGTGAAAACAATCAGTCGTTCAGTGTTCATAACGTTAATTTTAAGCATACTAAGTTTGACGTTGTAAAGGCAACTATGGAAGGCGTTGCTTTTGAAATCAAATATATTATTGATACTTGTAGGGAGAAAGGCTTCAAAATAGGTAATATTATAATAACGGGTGGCGCAACTAGAAGCAATGCGTGGATGCGAATTTTATCTAACGTTCTCGGTGAAAAACTTTATCTTTCTCAACAAGTTGACGGCTGTTGCTTTGGTGCTTATTCTGTTGCGAAGAAAGGTGACGAAGGGAACTTCATTACGTTTGCTTTTGATGGTAAAGTTGTTATCCCCGACGATAGCTTAAAAGAAAGTTATATAAAAAAGTACAATCTTTATAGTCAAAAATTTAAAATTTAGATTATATTTGAAGAGCAAAATTAAATGACAAGAAGGCATTGATAGGTCGCTGTAAGGGGGTATCAATGCTTTCTTTTTATAAGTTTGTAAAATTATAGTTGTGTAATAGAAATTTTTGCTGAAAAATTGTAAAATTTGTCATATAATTACTTTACAAAAATAATTTAAAGTATTAAAATCATTAAGGTTATATAGGAATAAAGTTGTTGGAGATAATTATGGAACAAATTTTATTGAGTTTATCAATTGCATTGTTCGCAGGGCTTATGCTATCACGTTTAGCAAAGTTAGTTCAACTTCCTGCGGTAACGGCTTATCTTGTTGCAGGTATATTAGTAGGACCTTTTTGCTTGGGTGCATTTAACGTGTCGGGCGTTGGGTTCACTAACGAACTTGTTGAATCGTTTGGGATAATTTCCGACGTTGCACTAGGGTTTATTGCGTTTGCAATAGGTAATGAATTTAGGCTTTCTCAGCTTAAAAAGATAGGTAAACAAGCAACCGTAATAGGTATATTTCAAGCAGTTTTTACAACCGTTATAGTTGATATCGCATTGATTTGTTTGCACTTATTAATTCCCGAACAGTTCCCGCTACCCGCTGCAATTATAATGGGTGCAATTGCCGCTGCGACCGCACCTGCCGCAACGTTAATGGTTGTAAGACAATATAAGGCGAAAGGACCTGTAACCGACGTGCTTCTTCCCGTAGTTGCTCTTGACGATGCTGTCGGGTTAGTATTGTTTTCGGTATCGTTCGGTATAGCAAAAGCACTTATCGCAGGGTCTGTAAGTATTTTATCAATTATCGTTGAACCTATTATAGAAGTTGTTTTATCTATCGGTTTAGGAATGGTAATGGGTTATTTATTTACTTTCTTTGAAAGATTTTTCCATTCACGTTCAAAAAGACTTTCAATGTCGGTTGCGTTTGTATTTTTAACAGTAGCCGTTTCAAATTTGAGCTTTAACGTTGGCGAAGTTCACGTTGGTTTTTCACCGTTATTGTCTTGTATGATGCTTGGAACTGTATTCTGCAATACATGCGACTTTTCAGAACAGTTAATGGATAGATTAGACCGCTGGACGGCACCTATATTTATTCTTTTCTTTGTTATAAGCGGTGCAGAACTTGACCTTAACGTTTTAACTAATTTGATTATTGTATTAATAGGTCTTGCATATATTGTTTCACGTTCAATAGGTAAATATACGGGTGCTAGATTAAGCGCTTCACTTGTAAAGAGTGAACCTAACATTAGAAAGTATTTGGGTATAACGTTATTACCACAAGCAGGCGTTGCACTCGGTATGGCAGAAATGGTTAAGTCTTGGACGGCAACTATGCCGGTGTTTAATGAAATAGGTTTAATAGTTGCAAACCTTACGTTATTCTCCGTTCTTATTTATGAACTTATTGGACCGTTTTTGACAAAGATGGCACTTCATAAAGCTGGCGAAATTAATCCCGAAGGCAAAATCAGTGAAAGAAATAAAGGATAATATGATATTAATAAAAGCATACCCACTAGCCGAGCTAGTGGGTATGTTTTTAGTTGTGCGCATATTTAACAATGAACATTTTTTCCATAAATATGAGATATTTGTATATTGTTTATTTAAATTAATTATGTTATAATTTTTACATAATTTTGTTAAAAAGGAGCAAGGCAAAATGAACTACACAAAAATAGACAAGAGCGAATATGCAAAAAGGGTAGCGGTACTGCGTGAAAAGATGGCAAAAGACGGCGTAGATATGGTAATGGGATACTCAAACTTAGTAGAACTTGGTATCGTAAGATATTACTGTGGATTTGCACCTGTAAATGAAAACGCAGCAATAATTATACCCATAGATGGC
>JAZNFN010000052.1:0-4828 GCA_045576035.1 Christensenellaceae bacterium | reverse complement strand
GTCTTAAAAAGTGCGGTGCAAGGAGTGCAGTTATATCGTTATCGGGTGCGTATTTTGCGTACATAACACCGTGTGAACTTTCTTGAAAGCGTAAAAAACCACTCACGATATGTCTTTCGTGTAACACCTTTTGCACGGTATAAGAAAAGTCCGAAACGCACTTTTCGCCCAAAAACTCACTTGTATCTTTTCGTTTTTCAAGCATAAAATGAGCATATAAAAACGCAACCGTAAGCGCATTTTGGTCGCAAGAAAGCATACAAACTTTTAAGTGTGCGATAACGTCGTCTCCACCGTACTTAAATAGGGCGGTTTTAACTCTATCTGCTTTTTTCTTATCGGTAACTATTTCCATAGTGATGGCATCAAGGCGCGGCTGATATGTTTTTTTATCCAAAACTTCATCAGGCTTTATTTTTTCAGTAAAACTAAAAAACAATGCTGATAGTAGGCTATTAATATCGTTGTCGATAATAAAAATTTTCATAATTCCCCCGTTAGTGCAGAAAGTCCTGCACGACCACCAAACATTGAAAGTTGTTCACAGTTTGAACTTAATTCCGCACCTATAAGCAAATTTTTAATGGAATATTCACTTTTTGAACCCATAAATTTGCCGTTGCAAGTAATAAAGTGTTGGGCACGTTTTAATACAACACGCAGTCTTTTAAGGTCTTGAAAGTCAAGTTTTGCGTGCCGTCTTGCCAACATAATTCTATAAGCGCTTTTAATACCTATCCCTGGCACACGGATAAGCATTTCGGGAGTGGCTGTGTTAATCTCTACGGGGAAAAGCCCTAAATTTTTAAGCGCCCAAGCGCATTTTGGGTCATACTCAGTGGGTAAAAAACCGTCGTTTCCCGTAATTTCATCAGCAGTAAAGCCGTAAAATCTAATAAGCCAATCGGCTTGATATAATCGGTGTTCTCTAATTAACGGTGCTTGTTCATAGGGTAGAAGCGAAGTGTCAAAGTTGGTAGGTGTATAGTTTGAAAAATATACACGTTTAAGTTTATAGTTGCGGTACATATATTCTGTAAGTTTAAGTATATGAGCGTCCGTTTCGGGCGAAGCACCTATAATCATTTGTGTAGTTTGCCCTGCGGGCAAAAAGTCTTTTCGGCGGGTTAGTTTAAGAGGATTGTCGTAATATTTGTCAAGTGCAAGCATTTTCATAGGCTCAATAATGGCTGTTTTGCTCTTTTGTGGTGCTAAAAGTTTAAGACTTTTTTCGCTTGGCAGTTCAATGTTAAAACTCATACGGTCAACGTAAAACCCTGCACGTTCAATAAGAAGTTTATCGGCAGACGGAATACCTTTAAGGTGAATATAGCCGTTAAAATGGTATTCGGTGCGTAGTTTTTTTACGGTGTCAAAAAGCCTTTCCATCGTAAAATTGGGCGACTTAACCACTGCGGAAGATAAAAACAATCCTTCAATATAGTTACGCTTATAAAATTCCATAACTAATTGACATATTTCATCGGGTTCGGCCGTTGTTCGTTCAATATTGTTTGTGCATCTGCTCATACAATACTTGCAGTCATAACAGCAATCGTTACTCATTAAAATTTTAAGCAAGGATATGCACCTACCGTCTTGTGTAAACGAATGGCAAAGCCCACCAAAGCAAGCGTTTCCGATACCGCCGTTACTGTTTTGTCGCCTTGAACCACTTGACGAACACGATACGTCGTATTTAGCGCATTCTGCTAAAATTGAAAGTCTTCTTTCGTCCAACATAAAAACCCCGAATAAACAAGTCTTTTAATACATTGTATCACAATAAAAATCAAAAAGCAAACAAATGTTCGTATTTTTATAAATTGCTCGAACGGAATTTTTTGGAAAAACGTGCGTGTAAAGTACAATGCAAATGTACAACAAATAAAAGAAAATTTTCCTTGCTGAAATTTTATATATAAGGTAAAATATATATAAGATACGCTAAAAAAATAAAAAAGGGGCTTTTATGATTAACAAAAAAGAACTTGAAAGTTTATTGTCTAACGCCGAAAAGATAATAGACAAAAAAGAGCAGATGGCAAAGGACTGCGTTTTATCGTTATTATACTTTAAGTATATAAATGATATATATAATTGGCACGTTAAAAGAATAAAAGAACAATTCGCAGGCGATGAAAGGTCTATTAAAGGTAGAATAAATAGACTTCCTTTGGCTTTCAGCGAAGATAGTTTGTTTGATTACTTTTATAAAAACGTCAGCCAACCGAATATAACTGAAATTGTAAAAAACGGAATGAATAAATTTGTAAATAGTGGGGGGAACACTGCGTGGTTAGCGTCAATTTTTACCGCAATTAATTTAGACTACGTTGCGGGGTATTATTTAGAAACGTTAAAAACTGATACGCTTAGAAAATTGATTGAAACGTTTAACGCTTATGATTTATCGGGTAAGGAAGAGTATGATTTGTTTAATACGGCGTTTTATTATATGAACGGTTGGAAGTTTTCTTTTGAGTCGTTTAGAGATTACGTCGGTATGTGAGGTGAAAAATGATTGAAAAATTTGTAACGCCAAACGATAATGGAATAATGGGCGCAAGCGACAGTGAATCGATACAAAACGCAGTTGATTTTGCTAGTAAAAAAGGATTAAAAGTAGTTATTCCAAGAAAGAATTTTAGAACGGGCAAAGCAGAGTGGAGCATTGATAAGAGTATATTGTTGCCGTCGCATATAACTATTATTTTAAATAACTGTTATATAAGACAGGCTGACGATACTTTTTGCAACGTGTTTAGGAACGCCAATGCGGGCGTAGTTGGAAAGGACGGGGAAAAATCCGAACAATGCGACATAAAAATTATCGGCGAAGGCTATCCAATATTAGACGGTGGCAAAACAAACGGCTATTTTGAAGGAAGAAACTGGCTACTAGATTCTAGCAACGAAGAAGGGGATAAAAAGATTTTTGGACTAAGAATAAACTGTTTGATATTTTTCCACAACGTAAGAGATTTTGTAATAGAGAATATTGAATTAAGAAACCAACGTTGGCACGCAATATTTATGCTTTACTGCAATAACGGTAGGATATCCGATTTAACAGTTATGGCAAAAAACAATATACCAAATCAGGACGGTGTAAATTTAAGACAGGGCTGTAACAATATCGAAATAGAACGTGTTTATGGTCAATCGGGCGACGATATGATTGCTTTAACTACCATTGAGGGTATGGATAGCGACTATTACGTTGACGGCAAAAGTGCCGATATATATGACGTAAAAATACAAGATATAATGGCAACTTCGGTAATAAACGGAGTAGTGGTATTAAGAAATCAAGACGATTATAAAATGTACAACGTCGATATTGAGAATTTGATACAAACCGACTTGGAAGATAAAAATAATATTCCGTACGTTGCTTTGGGTATAGGTCAAAACGGATATTTTAGGGATAAGGAATCGGTTATAGGTAACACCAAAAATATAAACGTTAAGACGATTATTTCCGAAAACGCAGCGACAGTTCAACTTGGCGCAACACTTTGCGATAGCACGTTAAAAAATATAAGGTGCTTAGGTAATAGATATGCAATAGTATCGTTCGGAACAAAAATGAAAAACGTTGATATAGATAAAGTTTATATTGATAAGTTTGTTCCTGCAATGCCTTTGCGAATGGGGATAACGCCATACACGGGTAATCCACTTGACTTTGATACTTATGAGAGATCCGTTGACTATATGGAAAACGTTAATTTTACTAACGTTATCAATGAGTTCGGTGAGCCAAGCATTGCTCTTAAAAAAGGCAATAAATACGATGTTACGTTAAATGGTGAAAAGATATGATGATGACCAAAGTTTATGTTGAAAAGAATACCGGCAACGATAGACAAGCCATACAAAACGCCATAGAATTGGCTGTTAAAGAAAATATAGGCACGGTAGTTTTAGACGGCGGAGAATGGCACGTTGACAAAACTTGCTATCTTTATGATTCACTTCATTTTGTGATTGACGGTGCAACCGTTTATTACGACGGAAAAGACGATAATATTTTATTTGCTAATATAAACGGTCCGTCGGGCGTTGGGCATATGATTGAGTATACGCAAAAAAATATAGTATTATCGGGCAAAAACAATGCAAAGATAGTCGGTGGTTGCGTGCTATTTACAAATATAACCTATTCGGTTATTGAAGGACTTAATTTTTACGACGTTGATAACTTTGCTATTATATTAGCGTCAACGCTTGCAATCAAGGTAAGAAATTCAACCTTTAATAACTGCACTAATGCGATAGCGCTTGGCGTAGGAACAAGGGACTGTTTCTTCTACGATTTAAGTGGACAAGTAAAACAAAACTTCTTCGTTATGGGCGATTATCTTTACGAGCAGTATAGAAGAGTTCACCGTTATCACGTCGTTCTAAATATTTTGATTAGAAATATAAAGGCAAAAGCAAGCACGGTAGCCTTGCTTTACGGTAGAAATATTCAAAGAGTTGTGTTTAGCGACATTGAAGCACAAGTCGATAGAGTGGCTTTTG
The DNA here is from genome assembly GCA_045576035.1 of Christensenellaceae bacterium. Classification (GTDB taxonomy): domain Bacteria; phylum Bacillota; class Clostridia; order Christensenellales; family Borkfalkiaceae; genus UBA1259. Next base: position 298 of record JAZNFN010000052.1, on the reverse strand, counting down.
ACGTTAGAAAGGGCAAACACGTTTGCTTATCAGGATTAAAAATAACGGGCAAAGTTCTCAATGACGACGTTGCCGAAAACAGCGTATGTTTCGTTGACGAAAATTAAATACTATATATAATGTAATAATTATAAAAAAGTTCGGTGCTTGCCGAACTTTTTTTGTGCCTTATAACCGTCATTCCTACCGAACGAACGTGAGTGGAGAAATCTGTTTTCTTATCGTCATTTCGAGCGTAGTCGAGGAATCTAAAAAGAGATGTTTCGACTCCGCATTGCTCCGCTCAACATGACGGCTA
>JAZNFN010000051.1:0-2872 GCA_045576035.1 Christensenellaceae bacterium | reverse complement strand
GAGGATTACTTTTGCTAAAGCTTTTTTATTCCACCACTTCAAGTGGTGGTTGTTTTCCGCTAAAGGCTACAATCTAATAGGGAGGTGTCCACGTTCTTGGACATCTGCCTATTTTTTGCTAGAATTTTAGCATTTCTTGTCGGTAATTTTATTTTGCTTAATTTTTCGACGAAACATCTACTTTAATCTCTTGAGTTTGTGTATTTTTTACTTTTATAACTGTAATATTATTCTATTCTCATCATTCTATATCCAACGCCAATATGCGTTTGAATATACTGTGGACAATCTGGTTCTATTTCAATCTTCTTTCGAAGCGTTGCCATAAATACACGCAAGGACGCAACGTTGTTTTCCCAAGCCGCGCCCCAAATCTTTTGAGTTATAAAGGTATGGGTGAGAACTTTCCCTACGTTTTGAGAAAGCAAACACAGCAATTTATATTCAATAGGTGTTAAATGTAATTCGTTGCCGTTGATATACGCGCAACCTGCGGCATAATCAATTTTAAGATTACCGTTTATAAATAGTGAGTCCGATTGCATTGCTGAATGCAAGACAGACAATCTTCGTGTGGTAACACGAATTCTCGCAAGCAATTCTTCCACAGAAAACGGTTTGGTTAAATAATCATCAGCGCCTGCATCCAACGCTTCTATTTTATCATTATCTTCACTTCTGGCACTGATAACGATAATTGGCATTTCCGACCAAGTTCGTATCTTTTTTATTACCTCTATCCCGTCAATATCAGGAAGACCTAAATCAAGCAAAACAATATCTGGATTGTGTGAAGATGCTTGCATTATTGCGTTTTCTCCGTTTTGAGCGGTTAAGTATTTGTATTCGTGCGCCTTTAACGTAGTCGTAATTAAATTACGGATAGGCGCGTCATCTTCAACTATCAATATCAAAGGATTATTCATTTATTTTTATCTCCCCAATAGGTAAAGTAAAGGTAAATATAGCGCCACTCGGCACGTTGTCTTTTACAAAAATTTCTCCGCCGTGCACGCTAATTATGGATTTACAAAGAGCAAGACCTAACCCGATGCTCCTACGACTATCTGCCATCTTGTTTGCCCCTGTATAAAACATATCAAAAACACGCTCTTTTAATTCATCTGGAATACCTGCGCCGTTGTCGGCAATACTAATTATTGCTTTATCTTTTTGTTTTTCAGTGGTTATAGTTATCATTGAATCTTTCGACGTATATTTTATAGCGTTATCAAGGATATTGATAATAACTTGAATAATTAAGCGTGTATCCATTTTTGCAAGCAAAAATTCATCTTTATGGACTATGGTTATTTTTTGTCCACCTTGACGCATATGAACGTGTTTAACGGCTTCAGCCACAACCTCGTCAATAAGTTCAGCCGTGAAGTTTAAATTCATTCTGCCTTCTTCAAGGCGAGTTATGGACAACAAGTTTTCAACAAGATTTATAAGCCACATTGAATCGTTGTAAATGTCGTTATAAATTGATAATTTAGTCTGTTCGTCAAAGGAAGATGCGTTTGAAATAAGATTGCTCGCATTTCCCGAAATAGCAGTCAACGGAGTACGCAAGTCGTGTGAAATTGCACGAAGTAGATTTGCACGCAATTGTTCATTTTCGGCAAGCACTGCGGCAAGTTCTTTTTCTTTTGCGTTAAAAAGATTTTCAAGAGCTAACGCACATTCGCCCACAAGTGATAATACAATACTATTCTCAAAAGAATCAATTTCTTTTTCATTCTTATATACGGCAACGATACCATATGTTCGTAATTGCGTTTTAAGGGGATAGTAATCACATCTTAGTTGAGCATCTTTATAATCATAAGAATGGTTTATAAGTATGCTCGTAGCTATATTAAGTTCCTTTTCCCCCATCTGAAATGAATCATCTAACGCATAAACGAGAGTTTGCAAAGCATCTTTATTTTGCTTAAAAATAACAATTTCTCTATTTAATAACTTTTTTAATTGCTCCGCCGTTATTTTCAGAACTTCTTCGTCGTCACTTGCACGTTGTAATAACCGATTAGCATCAAAAAGAATTTTCGTTCGATATGCCGCTTGTGAAGATTGTTTCGTTTGGTTATGCATTTTAGACGCCAAACTACCCGTAATTAAAGAAGCGACAAACATAATCGCAAACGTAATAGGATATCCGTCACCGTAAGCCATTAATGAAAATCTTGGCTTTGTAAATAGAAAATTAAATATCAATACGCTTGCTACCGAAGAAAATCCCCACGCTAATTTACTGCTCGTAACTATAGATGTTATCAACACACCAAGAATGTAAAGCGTTATAATATTAGCTTCAGAAAAGCCAAGATGGGCAAAAAATAGTCCAATTAAAGAAGTAACTATAATTACTCCAAGACTTATTGCAAGGTCTTTGACAATAGACAAAGCATTTGTTTTCTTAAATAAAGCTACTTTTTGTTCTCTTAAATCAGAATCAGCATCAGGAATAATATGAATATCTATATTCGTAGCAAGAGCAATCAATTTATCCGCAAGAGTAGGTTTTCGTATAATTCCCGCTCTTTTCGTTGCATTTCTACCGATAACGATTTTGGTAGCCCCTGACGTTTTTGCGTATTCAGCCATTTGAAGCGCTACGTCTTCACTATAAACGGTCACAATCGTTGCTCCCATTCGTTCTGCAAACTTTATATTATTTTGTAATCGCTTTGCATTTTCCTCTGATAAGACTTCACTTTGGGAAGTTTTTATATACAACGCAGTAAGATTAGCGTCAAACGCTCTTGCCATTTTCGATGCAGTTTCAACAATTTTTGAATTGGAAGGAGCAGAAGATAGCCCAACTAAAATATGCTCTTTTTTCTTGGATTGTTTTTCCGCATTTTGC
>JAZNFN010000050.1:0-6280 GCA_045576035.1 Christensenellaceae bacterium | reverse complement strand
ATTTCAACAAACGTAGAAAGGTCGTCAAAAATTTCGTTCGTAGTGAATAAATGCGTAACGTTAGACTGTTCAATCAACTTTTGTGGGGTGATTTTATTGAGAGCGATGTACTCATTGCACCAATCCCAAATAAGTTCTGCGTTTTCTTCATTTATTTCAATTTCGCAATTAAAGAACTCTTTAAGTTCAACTTGTGACCAGTGGTAAAGAGGATTGCCAAATGCCGTACCAAGCACACGGCAGTAAGTCACGAATTTTTCTTTGTTTGACGTACTTTTACCCGTAATATATTCTTCGTTTACCCCGTAATTTCTCATCAAACGCCACTTATAGTGGTCGCCTGCAAGCCAAATTTCAAAAACGTCGTTAAACGTTTTGTTTTCTAAAATTTGTTTTTCGGGCAAATGACAGTGATAGTCGAAAATCGGCATATCTTTTGCATAGTTAAAATAAAGTTTTTCAGCAGTTTTATTGGTAAGCAAAAAATTATCTTTTATGTAACTCATTGTTGTTCTCCTTTAATTATCCAAATAAATAGATAAAATTTAATGTTCTATTCTATTTGTGTTTACTTATATATAATAACATAAACCAACAAAAATGTAAATTGTTTTATTCACTTAAAAAATTGCATTTTGTGCATAAATAATTTGACATTATAAAATGCACTGTTTGCTAAACTTATAAAGTTACACCCGTTTTATTAAACGCAATTTCACGAACGTCTTCGCTCTTGCATTTATATTCGCCGTTTATAGTTTTTAATATTAAATCAAACAAACCATCTTCGTCCATATCGAAAGCATTAAAATCTATCCACCCTGACTTATGCGATGCAAGACGTGAATTTGATGCAATCTTCATTGTTGGTACAAACGTTGAAAACGGGGTTCCACGACCGGTCGTAAACAACACGATTTGACAACCACTTGCCGCAAGCGCTGTCGCAGCAATAAGGTCATTTCCCGGTGCGTTAAGCGCCGAAACGCCCACTTCTTTTACTATTTCACCATAATCTAAAACATCAACAATTTCGCTTGTTCCAGCCTTTTCAATACAACCAAGTGATTTTTCTTCTAGCGTTGTAATTCCGCCTTCCTTGTTGCCAGGACTTGGGTTTTCGTACACTGGGAAACCTTGCTTAACGTAATAGTCCTTAAAATCTTCTATCATCTTTTTATAACGAATAAATACTTGTTCGTTTTTGCACTTGTTCATAAGAAGTTGTTCAGCACCAAACATTTCAGGCACTTCGGTCAGTATTGCACTACCACCATAAGCAACAGTCTTATCCGAAATTCTACCGACAAGTGGGTTTGCTGTAAGTCCCGAATATCCGTCGCTACCACCACATTTTAATCCTAAGCATAGTTCGGAAAAATCAACGTCCTCACGTTTGAAATCTTTTGCCCTTTCTGCAAACTTTTTAAGAATTTCCAAGCCAAAAGCGTGCTCGTCTTCTACGTCTTGGCAATTATAATACTCAATATTGTTTCGATTATAAGGCGCAAGATAATCCTTAATCCCTTGCATTCCGTTATTTTCACAGCCAAGCCCGACGAACAAAACAAAGCTTGCGTTAGGATTTAACGCTATTGCGCAAAGTAGTTTTTTGATGTTTTCATTATCTTGACCAAGTTGACTGCAACCAAATTGATGAGTAAGAGCAAATATTCCGTCAATGCTTCCGCCAACAAATTTTTGTGCATCTTTTGCTAAGCGGATACAAACGTTGTTTACACAACCTACGGTCGGAATAATATATATTTCATTTCTTATGCCTGCCCTACCTTGTGCACGTTTAAAACCCTTAAACGTCTTTTTGCTTTTTGGAAAAGAATTAGCCGAAAAGTCGTAAGTATATTCAAAACTTTCATCAAGGTGAGACTTAACGTTGTGCGTGTGAACCCATTCACCTTCTTTAATATCGCAAGTAGCTTTACCGATAATTTCACCGTACTTTATAACGTAATCGCCTGTTTTAATATCACAAAGTGCATATTTATGCCCTGCGGGAATTTTATCGTTTCCGTTTAGGCTTATACCAACGGTATCTTTTTTATTTATTATAACGTTTTTCATATTAAGCAAATGCCTTTTTCAATTTTTTCAATGTTTTTAATTACGCTTTCACTAAAACCAGTGTATGAAGTTAAGTCTTCACCCCACACGTTAACGTCTTTCATAAAGTCTTCAACCGATTTTTTAGCGGCAAAGTATTCAAGATAAGGTAAGTCGTCCTTCATTTCAACTTCACGATTAGTAAGTTTAACCGTAAACTTGTCGCCGTTCTTTTCAATTCTTGAATAAAGCGCCATAAGATATGAAAATCCTATCGTAATAAAGGGTGCAATTTTGCCATTTTTAGCATAATAATCCTTAAAACTTGGAAGCACCCTTGCACGCCACTTAGAAATACTATTGAGTGCAATACTAATTAGTTGATGATTTAAGAATGGATTTAAGAATCTACTCTTAATGCTATCAGCAAATACGGTGGTTGCTACTATATCATCGGAAACAAAAGGAATAATTTCATCTTTAAGCGTATCTTCTACAAATGCTGATAATTTTTGGTCTTTCATACAGTCGTAAACTGTTTCTGCGCCAAGAATAAGTCCTGCGGGAACAAGGTTTGTGTGACTTCCGTTAAGCACACGAACTTTACGTTTTTTATAATAACCGATATTGTCTGTTAAAACAACTTCAATATTGTGAACGCCTTCTTTTATATACTTTGCGATATCGCCTTTCTTTTCTACCGCCCAAAGACCGAACGGTTCACCGATTGAAACAAGTTCGTCTTTTTCACCGATAATTTCTTCAAGATGAGCCTTTGTCTTTTCATCACGAGGATAGCCTGAAACAATCCTATCTACAAGCGTGTTGCAGTAAAAGTTGTTTTCATCGTTCCATTTCTTGAATGCTTCGGGAAGATTCCAAAGTTCAATATACTTACTTACGCATTTGCAAAGTTCATTTGCGTTGTTGTCTATAAGTTCAACAGGCATTAAGTACACGCCGTCAAGACCCGCAAGATACCTTTCGTACAAGAATTTTGTAAGCTTTGCAGGATAAGTAATATTTTCAAAGCCATCAAAACTGTCCGCACTGTTAAAACAAATACCTGCTTCGGTGGTATTTGATACGATTATTTTAAGGTCAGCGTCCTTTGCAAGCGAAATGTAAGAGTTGAAATCATTAAACGGGTCAATAACCTTGTCAAGACTATCAACCTTGTAAACGTCTTCAACTTCTTTTCCCTCGTTCATTCCACGAAGAACGATATGGTATTTATTGTTTTGTTTTTCAAAACGTTCAAGCGTTCCAAAAGTTATGGGTTTAACGATATTCACTGAATATTCGCCCACACCTTGCTTGTTAAGCGTGTCAAAATACACGTCTACAAACGTACGCAAAAAATTGCCTTCACCATACTGCATTATTTTAATCATAGTATAATACTCCTTGTTTTTTTATAGTATAACACGATTTTCACTTGACTATCAATATAAAAAATGATAAAATTCAATAAAATTACATATATATTACAAAACACCGCTATGAAATTTATTGAAATCGAAAAAAACATTAAAAAAGAAGAATGGTCAATGATTGACCTACACTCTCACCCACACTATGAGATATACTTTTTACAAAAAGGAAGTCGAACTTTCTTTTTGTCAAACGCACTCTATAAACTGACCGCACCCGTTATGATTATAATTCCACCACACGTTTTACACAAGACCGAAGGCGGTGTCTTTGAACGCTGCAATATCAACGTTTCAGATAATTACTTGAACGATTTTCAAAAGCACATTCTTTCTGAAAACGCTTTATCGGTAATTAAGCTCGACTCTAAACAAAGTTCTGCCTTAACTTCTGTTTTTAACAAACTTATATCTATCGATAAAAGAAAAAAATTCTCAGAAAACATCCTAAACACCTTGTTTTCTTACGCTATTTTTCTTATAAGCGATTTACAAAAAACGACTTTTGAACCGAATGCAGCAGAAACACAACCCGTACCGCCGTTAATTCTTAAAATTATAGACTACCTAAACACAAATTTTGCAGACAAAATTACACTTACAAATATTTCCAAAAATTTCTTTATTTCAAAAGGCACTTTAATCTATAATTTCAACAAGTTCTTAGGTTGCTCACCCATAGACTATCTGTTAAACATTAGAATTACAAAAGCAAAAGAACTTTTAATCAACACAAAAAAAAGCGTTAATGAAATATCAGAACTATGCGGATTCTCTTCGGCAAATTATTTCGGATTAATATTTAAACAAAAAGAAAATTTGTCCCCACTTACTTATAGGAAATATCAAAGAGCAAAATTATAAACACAAAACGCCCTACTTAGCCTTATGTTGACACAGCTAACGTTTGGGCGTTTTATTTTATTAACTTATCAAGCAAGGAAAATACTTTTTCAGTAGGCAAACCGATAACGTTATTTAAACTTCCCGATATTTTTTCGACCAAATTAAAGCCGTCTTGAATACCATATGAACCAGCCTTGCCAACGTAAAGTCCGCTTGAAATATATTCATTAATTTTTTCTTTGGTTAATTTATTAAAAGTTACGTCAGTAACATCATAATCGGTAACAATTTTATCATTTAAAATAACACAAAATCCTGTAACAACCTTATGTGTTTTGCCCGATAGCACACTAAGCATTCTTATTGCGTCAGTTTTATCTTTTGGTTTGCCTAAGATTTCACCGTCTAAACAAACTACCGTATCTGCACCCAAAACAATTTTATCAGTTTTATCTTCAAGGTGCAAGTATACGTCATTTGCTTTGCCTTGCGCAAACGATACGGCGGTAGTTATCGGGTCGTTAGTTAAAAGCAATTCTTCAAAATCGCTCTTAATTATTGAAAAAACGTAACCGCCTTTTGTTAAAAGTTCCTTTCTCCTTGGAGAATTACTTGCAAGAATTAATTCCATAAATTATAACTATACAAACTTATTTCTCTAAGTCACTTTTTTCAGTAATAATCATTTCATCTTTGTTTTCTTTTGAAAAAAACAACGGCCATTTTTTAACAAGATATACAATTAAAACTATTATCCCAATTAAAATAAATACAATAGACTGAATTTGCGACGGAGATAAAATACTACCTTCTACCCCACCACGATAGTCAGTGCGAAAATATTCAATAATAAAACGCCATATTCCGTAGCCAAGCAAATAAATTACCATTATAATATTGCAACGCTTAAATAAAAGAATAGACATCACAACCGCAAGTGCAAATAAAAACAACGCTTCATATAACTGCGTGGGAACGTAGTATCCCCAAACACCCGTCGTTCCTTTCATCCATATTCCACCAAAAACGTATTCTTTGCCAAGGTACGCACCGTGACAACAACCACTCATCAAACAGCCTATACGACCGAAACCATGTGCCACCGCTATACAGATAGGTGCTATTCTAAGTAGTGTGTTAAAATGTTTGATATGAAGTCCTTTTTTCTTGCCCTTAAAGTAAAAGCGACCTATAATAAAATATAGCAACAAAAAGCAAGATGCACCACCAATAAGTCCACCCATTACAGTTAATCCACCACCAAAAATATCAAACGGCTTACCTGCTAGCCAATTATAAAACGCTTGGAAAAACATTGCAAAGAAAAACCCGCTTGCAAGCCCGCCGATTAAAACAAAGAAAATAAAATCTTGCACTTCTGTTGGCATTCCCTTACGTTTTGAAAAATTGTAAAAGACCAATAAACAACTAATTAAACCTACGGCAATACATATTCCATACATATAAACACCGTTGCCAAATAAAGTAAATAATGGATTAGGTAACATAATTCATCTCCTTTTATGTGTATTATATACCCCACGCTAAAAAAAGTCAAATATTATTGTTTTTTCTTTTTGATTTTATTTGCTTTTGCTGTTTTTTTCGTGTATAATGTTAAAGTAATTTTTAGTAAGATAAATTTACGGAAAGGTATCGAAGTGGTTAAAACGTGCCTGTAACTCGGGCGAAAGCCCTACGGAGTGCAATGTAGTAGCCTTTGCGGTTGTAAACCGCATTTCGTTCCTTTTTGTATCACAACTTAATATTTTTATGGAAAGGTATCGAAGTGGTTAAAACGTGCCTGTAACTCGGGCAAAAGCCCTACGGAGTGCAACGTAGTAGCCTTTGCGGTTGTAAACCGCATTTCGCACTTTTTTCAATCTCTAAACTTAATATTCTTACGGAAAGGTATCGAAGTGGTTAAAACGTGCCTGTAA
>JAZNFN010000049.1:0-6230 GCA_045576035.1 Christensenellaceae bacterium | reverse complement strand
CCTGATAAAAGGTCTGACTTACCTGCGTCGACTTCAAAGCCATAAAGATTATTTTTAAGGTCAATTAAAACGTCGCCAACTTTTTTTACAGTTGCCTTATCAGTACGATTAAAGATTTCAAATAATTTGCTTTCATATTCGGCTTGGGTTACTCTGCCCGCCTCAAAGTCACTTTTTAGGGCTAAAAGTTCTTGTTCATACACTATTGCAACAGCCATAATATAACTGTCACGCAAACTGTCTTTTATGGTTATTCTACCGCTAAATTTTTCATCGAATAAGTTTGACCAGTGCAAAAAGTCTTCGTCCGAATACTTATCCATATTATATATAAGTCCCATCGTGCCCCACATATAACCTATGGCGTAAGTCTTGCCGTCTTCCGTGTTAAGACCTAACTCTTCAAAAACTTGTTTGATATACGGTGAGCCGTACTCTTGATAGTTTTCGGGAAAAGAATATGGTTTAATTAACCCTTCTTGCCTCATTTTTAATATCATATACTCTGACGGGCAAATAATATCACACGCTTGGGGGTTTTTTATCAATTCGTTATACATTTCTTCATTAGTTGCAAACGAATAATAATTAACTTTTATGCCCGTTTGAGCTTCAAATATGTCAAGAACACTTTGTTGAAGTTCTTCTTCGCTATATTCTTCTTGCAAGTATTCACTTGGAAAATCGCCCTCTTCATAGCCGTAACCAAGGTCGATATAATCTTCCCAACTAAAAACCGTTATTTCTTTTACTGCTTCGTCAGCGCTAACTTTTGAAGTTGGAACAATTCCTACTAAAACCGTTATACAAAGTAGAGCGCACAATACTAACGAAAATATTCTTTTTGATAAAATATTTTTCATTTTACACTCTCCTTTTTTCCTTAACACGTTTGTTTGCACGAACGTTCATAACGACCACTACTGCGACGGTAATAAGGAAAATTATAGTTGTAAGCGCTCTGTAAATAGGCACTTGTTCACTTGCTTTTTCAGTAGTTAAAGCAATGGCTTTATAAACAGCCGTTGATATGGTGTCAAAGTCAAGTGGGGACAGTGTTGCAGTTATAATATAATCGTCAAGCGATAAGGTTATAGCAAGCATAAATCCACTGAATATCCCCGGTAATATTTCTGGCAATATAACCTTAAAAAGCGCTTGCATAGGCGTTGCACCTAAATCAAGGGCGGCTTCGTATAAACTGCTATCCATTTGCTTTAATTTAGGGATAACAGAAAGCACTACGAACGGTGCTGAAAGCGTTATATGACCAACGTAGAGACCGAAAATTGTACGGTGTGAAAGTCCCAAAATTACAAGTAGCATAACAAGCGCACAAGCCGTTACGACTTCGGAATTCACTACGGGAATTTGAGACATACCTTTTACGCCTTTACCAAGTTTGCCTTTGCTGTAATAAATACCTATCGCACCAAGAGTACCTAATATTGTAGCGATTACAGATGATACGACGGCAAGGACAACTGTATTTACAACAACATCTGAAATTTCTGACAGTTTAGTGTACCAAATGAATGAAAAATCTTTCCAAGTCCCGATTGTTTTGCCTGAGTTAAAACTGTAAATAACTAGAATGAATATAGGGATATAAATAAATGCTAAGACTAAAAATATATATCCACGGGTGAAGAATTTTTTTATCATATATTCGTCCCCCTTACGTTATCTTCGTTCTTAAATCCACCCGTTGCAATCATAGTTACAAACAGTATTACAAGCATAATAAGTGAAATGGTTGCACCACCGTTAATGTTTGTCATCGTTCCATTTTCACCCAAGAAGCACCACGCAATAAGTTTACCTATTACAGTAAAGCCTGTGCTACCACTAAACGCATCGGTTATGACGTAACAACTCATTACAGGTAAAAACACCATCATTGCACCGCTAATAATCCCTGGAACTGATAAAGGAAGTGTAACTTCCATAAACACGCGTGCCTTACTTGCGCCTAAATCCGCCGCCGCTTCTTCCAAACTTCTATCCATTTTTATAAGAGTTGAATAAAGCGGTAAAATCATAAACGGCAAGTAGTCGTACACGAGCCCTATAATGTTTGCACCTGAGCCAAGCGGAATATTGAGCAAACTTAGAAGTTCTTTCATCGCCATCGCACGAAGAACGAAGTTTATCCACATAGGCATAATAAATAGAAGCAATAATATAAACGCCGTTTTCTTTTTCATTTTTGCAAGAATATATGCCACCGGATAGGCAATCAAAAGACATATTGCCGTTACTACGACGCTTACAAGCACGCTTATAAGTAAAGTGCTTAATTTTGTAGTGTCTGAAAAGAAGTCTATAAAATTAACTAGCGTAAATGCCCCCGTGCTGTCGGTGAACGCATAGTAAACGACAAGAAACAACGGGAATATTACGAACATTATCAAAAACAACCCGTACGGTATGCAAAGTTGTTTTCTTGAAAACGTAAAGCGGAACTTTTTGCTTTTTGAAAGCGTTGTTACTTCCGCATTATTGTCCTTTGTCATCTTTTTATCTCCTGTTTAAGCGTAAGTTTTATTTTTTCTTTGGGTATGATTACGCTTACCCTATCGTTTTCGTTCCAAGTATCTTCGGTGTCGAATACGAAGTCTTCTTCGTTTTCATCAGTCCTTACTATCAACTGATAGTGGTCGCCCTTGTATATCATTGAAACGATGTTTCCGATTGCACCACCCATGTCTTCGTGGTCGCTTATCTCTATATCTTTAAGCCCAACTTCAACGTTTACGTCAACGTCGGTAAGGTCTATCCTTTCACCCTCTGCTGTAATAAGATAACCTTCTTCGTCAAGAATAGAACCAGGGTACAACTGCGTAACGTCGCATTCAAATTCACCGTCACCAAAACATACGGTGTTTTTCTTTGTGATATAGCCGTCGTATTTGTTGGAAGAAAACTCTTTTTCCATTATGTGAATATCACCTGGTTTAATAAATAGGCTTACTTTTTCACCGACCTTTCTTTCAATGGTGTCTTGAATCACTATTTCGGTTTTACCTACAAGCATCACCATTTCATAGTGTACACCCTTAAATATTGAGTTAATAATCTTACCGTTTACTTGACCTTTACCTTCGTCCATTAAGAATACGTCTTCGGGGCGAACTACAACGTCTACCTTTTCATTCTTTTCAAAGTCATCGACACAATCAAACGTGTGATTTATAAATCTTACCTTTCTGTCGCCTACGATAGTGCCACTGAAAATGTTGCTTTCCCCTATAAAGTCTGCAACGAAAGAGTTTTTAGGTTCGTTGTAAATATCCATCGGCGTACCTATCTGCTGAATTACGCCGTCTTTCATTACCACGATAGTATCGCTCATAGTAAGTGCTTCTTCTTGGTCGTGCGTAACGTAAATAAAGGTTATGCCTAACTTTTTGTGCATTTCTTTAAGTTCTAACTGCATATCCTTTCTCATTTTAAGGTCTAATGCGCCAAGTGGTTCGTCAAGAAGCAAAATTTCGGGTTCGTTTACGATTGCACGCGCAATGGCAACACGTTGTTGTTGCCCACCCGAAAGAGTTGACACACTACGCTTTTCAAACCCTTCAAGGTCGACCATTTTAAGTGCTTTTTCGACCTTTGCTGCAATTTCCCACTTTTTAAGCTTTTCCTTTTTTTCAAAGCGTTCGCCCTGTCCGTTTTCGTACGTTACCTTAACTTTTTTAAGTTTTAAGCCAAACGCAATGTTGTCAAAAACGTTAAGGTGTGGAAAAAGAGCATATCTTTGGAATACCGTGTTTATTGGACGCTTATTCGGGGGCAAGTCGCTTATGTCTTTTCCATTAAGCATAATCTTTCCGCTTGTAGGCTTGTCAAATCCCGCTATCATTCGAAGCGTTGTCGTCTTTCCGCAACCAGACGGTCCTAAAAAGGTAATAAATTCACCCTTTCTAACGTAAAAACTAATGTTGTCAACAGCAACTACTCCGTCGTCAAACTGACGGGTAAGGTTGGCAATTTCAATAATCTTTTCTCTTTTGTCTGCCATAACACACCTCTTAAAATGTTTAAAATAAAAAACGCAAGCTAAATCCATCAGCTTGCAAATGCCCGAAATACCCTTGTTCACAAATTCATTGGAATACAAAGATATTGGTAATCAGAGTCTATATAGCAACAAAACTTTTACTACTCTTTATTGACCGTTTCACAAGTCTGCGAATTTTCGCATTTTCGGTTATAAAGTAACCAACTTATAAAATTTGAGCTCTTAACTCAATCAATAAGGCGATATATCGCCACTCGGCAGTGGACCCGGCTGTCCGTATGGCCTAAACCCTTTCGGGTGGTCCTTTTTTTGTTTTGGAAAGACTCTGTTTATTAAAGTTCAATTCCGTTTTATATACTATATTATTTTTAACTATATGTCAATCGTTTTTTCGATGTTTTTGTAAAAATTTTGCAACTTTTTGCACCTTAGTTTAGTTGATTATTTTTATATTTGTGGTTATAATTATTGTATCAAACCAAAAGGAACTATTTGTCTTTGGATATTTTTATTCAAACGCTAGGGTTTGTTGCAATAGCATTTAACCTAATAGCAGTACAATTTAATACACACGCCAAAATCGTTGCAATGAAAACTGTCGGCTCTTTTCTTTTTGGCGTACAATATTTTTTGCTACACGCTTATACGGGTGTAGTTATGGAAGTTATAGGTTGGATTCGCAACTTTATTTTTATGTACGTCGTAAAAAAGAATAAGCCCACAAAGTTTTGGATTGTGTTTTTTTCTTGCGTTACCTTTGGTTTAGGCGTTACTACAATTTTACTTACTTGGGAAAAATCGTTAGAGTCTGTAAAGTGGCTAACAAACGACTTTACCACTGCAACAATTTTGACTTTGGGAATAAGCATTCTTTCAATCATTGCAAAAATACTTTCTACCGTCGCTTACGGAATAAACAGTGCTCATAAGATTAGAATGCTCAACTTACCCTCTTGCTCTTGCTGGTTAGTTTATAATTTTATCGCATATTCTCTTGCGGGTATATTAAATGAAATTATGTGTTTAATATCAATCACTATTGCTGAAATAAGATTTAGAACGCCAAAGAAAAAAACAACTACCACTGAAACAAATAATACTGCAATTCAAAACGAATAACCATTAAATAAAACTTAAACGCCCCGAATTTTCGGGGCGTATACTTTATACTTTTTTCGACCTGTCTTCTTCAACAAGTTTGTTTAAGATTTCCGTTCTTGACATAACGCCTAAGTCGCCGTCTTTTCTCGACCTAACCGATACGACGTTATCTTCTTTTTCCTTGTCACCGACAATAAACATATACGGTATTTTTTCAAGTTGAGCTTCCCTAATTTTGTAACCGATTTTTTGGTTACGAATATCAACTTCGGCTCTAATACCTTGCATTTTAAGTTCTTCTACAATTTCTTTTGCATATTCAGGCGTTCTATCAGTTAAACTCATAACCTTAACTTGTACGGGGCAAATCCAGAACGGGAATGCACCTGCGTATTTTTCGATAAGCATTGCAAGTGTTCTTTCATAACAACCGATTGAACTTCTATGGATAACGAACGGATATTGTTTTGTACCGTTTTCGTCAATATATGTCATATCGAAACTATGTGCAGCGGCAAAGTCGATTTGTATAGTTATAATCGTATCTTCCTTGCCGTAAACGTTCTTTGCCTGGATATCTACCTTTGGTCCGTAGAACGCTGCTTCACCGGTACCTTCCACAAACTTGATGTCAAGCTCGGTTAATACGTCACGGATGTGCTGCTGTGTCTCTTCCCAAACCTCGGCAGAACCGATATACTTTTCGGAATTGTCCGGGTCCCACTTGGAAAGACGGTAGGTTACGTCCTCTTCTACACCAAGAGTCTGTAAGCAGTGCTTAGCAAGTGCAAGACAGTTCTTGAATTCTTCTACCATCTGGTCCGGACGAACAATTAAATGACCTTCGGAAATGGTAAACTGACGAACTCTGGTTAACCCATGCATTTCACCGGAATCCTCGTTACGGAATAAGGTGGATGTTTCACCGTAACGGATTGGAAGATCCTTATAGGACTTCTGGCTTGCCTTATATACATAGTACTGGAATGGGCAGGTCATCGGACGGAGAGCAAATACTTCTTTATCCTTTTCTTCTTCACCCATGACAAACATGCCTTCCTTGTAATGATCCCAGTGGCCGGAAATCTTATATAGGTCGCTCTTT
>JAZNFN010000048.1:0-4880 GCA_045576035.1 Christensenellaceae bacterium | reverse complement strand
TCGCATTTCTGCGTTTCTGCCCTTCGCAAAAGACCTCAATGACCAGACGGTCAATTTCGTCCTTTTGCTTGGGCGAGCCTTGAACTGCTCGTTTCTAATTCCTTAAATACTATTAAAATGGGCGAGCCTAGCCACGCTCGTTTCTAACTCATTTCTTTCACGAATAAGTTATAAACTGCGTTATGCTCGTTTCTGTTTAGTGTTTTGACTTCGATGACCAGACGTTCTATCTCATCCAAAACACTTCACGAGCCTTGCCTAACTTGTTTCTAACTCATTTCTAATCCTTAAACCAAAACACCCCTTAAAGAATAAGGGGTAAGGGGATATGAGGAGTTTGTGAAAGAGATAGTTAAGGGAAAACGACTTCGGAAAAGAGTTGTCCCTTAACATAAAAGAAAATAATTAAAGAAACTGTGATTGAACGGCAAAACGTTCTATCTCACCCTTAATAAAATTTTAAGTTTTATGAAAAAAACGTATGTAACAAAAATGCCTAATCATATAGGCTCTTTCTTAAAAGCTAGCAAATGCTTTTCCGAATTGGGAATTAACGTTACAAGGGTTAGTTATAATAAAGCGGTGGATTCACACACACTCTTTATAGAAGTTGACGGTGAACAAACTCAATTAGAAAAGGCAAATGATAGATTAATGCAAATAGGGTATCTTTCAAACGGAGAAGAAAACAGTAAAATTATACTGATAGATTTCTGTTTGGAAGATAAACCTGGAAGCGTAACTAGCATTTTAGAACTGATAAATAAATTCAGCTTTAATATATCTTATATAAGTTCGCAAGAAAACGGAACAGGGTATCAGAATTTTAAGATGGGCTTATACGTTAACGACCTATATGGATTGGCAGAATTTTTAGAGCAAGCACAAAAACTTTGCGACGTAAAAGTTATAGACTATAACAATACTGAAAAGGTTTTTGATAATAGTATCTTTTATAATTCGTACGTTGACGGTTTGGTTCAAACAATGCAACTTCCAAAAGACAAAAAGGAAGAACTGTTAATAAACGTCAATTTAGCAATGCAAACACTTGATGAACAAGGACTTTCAACGTATAAAACTTTTGACAGTATCGGCAAGTTTGCCCAACTTTTAAAAGAAAGCAAGGGAGATAGTTTTACACCCAGAATAACAAGGCATCAATTAACTGAAAAAACCGTGATTACTTTAATAGAGCCTGATTGTGGAAGCAATACGGCGATTATTGAAAGTGGCGGTGAAAGAGTGTTTGTGGATTCGGGATATGCTTGTTATAAAAGCGAAATGCTTAAAATAATAAAAACGCTTGTTCCAGATTTTAAAGAGCAAAAAGAAAGATTGATATTGACACACGCAGACGTTGACCATTGCGGATTGCTCAATGAATTCGACCAAATAATATTAAGCAAACGAAGTGCACAAAGTTTAATTGACGAAGCTGATAAAAAAGCTGGGTTTAGAGAAAGCAACTATTTACATCTTCCGTACGTCAATATTTGCAAAATTTTAACCGAATATCAAACGGTAAATAAAGCTAAACTTGTTCCGTTATGGAACAAATCAACTTTAACTGCACCGATAGAACAGATAGGTTTTTTTGCCGTAGGCGAACTAAATTTTGAAGTTTACGAAGGCAAAGGCGGTCATTTGCCAGGTGAAATACTATTGATAGATTTTGATAAAAAAATTGCTTTTACGGGCGACGTTTTTATAAACCTAAACGACTTGACAAAAAAACAAGCACAATACAATCAGTATGCACCTATTTTAATGACTTCTGTTGATACCGATGCAAAGTTATGCAAACAAGAACGCTCTGCACTGTTGCAAAGATTAGGCGTTGGGGAGTGGAGTATATTTGGTGGACACGGACAAAAAAAGACGTATTCGCCACAAACAATTAAGTAAAGATTTAAGGAAACAACTATGCAAATAATTAATGCGCACGCTCATATATATCCTGAAAAAATTGCTCAAAAAGCCACCGATACTATCGGCGAGTTTTACGATATTAAAATGGAAATGCCAAGAGGTACTGCTGAAAGACTTATTGAAGACGGCAGTAAAGCTGGCATAGATAAATTTGTGGTACACTCAGTTGCAACCACGGCGCACCAAGTGCGTTCGATAAATGAATTTATCAAACGTGAAGTTGCAGAATATCCACAATTTATCGGTTTTATGACTTTGCATCAAGACCTAACCGAAGAAGAAGTAAAGCACGAAGTAGAGTGGGCTATTGAAAACGGTTTTAAGGGCATAAAACTGCACCCCGATTTTCAAAAATTCAACATTGATGATGAAAATGCCGAAAAGTTTTATAGGTGTGCAAGTGGAAAACTGCCTATCTTGTTCCATATAGGCGACGATAGATTTGAATACTCTAAGCCCGAAAGACTCGTTAAAATGGCTAAAAAATATCCTAACGTAAACTTTATTGCCGCACATTTTGGCGGATATCGTTGTTGGGACGACGCTGTTTTATATAAGGGACTAAAAAACGTGTATTTTGATACTTGTTCATCGCTTCCATTTATAAGCGCTGAACGTGCAAAAGAGTTGATAGATATGCTTGGAGCGGATAGATTCTTTTTTGCAACAGATTTTCCTATGTGGGATTCGGTTGGTGAATTAGAACGCTTCAATAAAATTCCGCTTAGCGAAAAAGAACGTCAAATGATTTTTAGTGAAAATATAAAAAGGTTGTTGAACTTATAAGGCGAATACGTTTTAAGGGCGTGTCGCCTTTTTATTTAATTAACATTATATATAAATTTATTTAAAAAAGGGTATAAAACGTTTGCATATTGGCACTTTTTGTGCTAAAATATGTAAGCAAAAATTCGCACCCGCAAGCAAGTGGGGCTTGCGTGTTCCCGAAAAATCCACTTATCGTCGGGAATGTTGCCCCTATAAAACGGCTACGGGGAGGATTAACGGAGGTATTATTATGGCAGTTATCACAATGAAGCAACTCTTGGAAACAGGCGTTCACTTCGGACACCAAACAAGACGTTGGAACCCCAAAATGAAGAAGTACATTTATGGCGAAAGAAACGGTATTCATATTATTAACCTTGAAAAGACGGTTGAAATTATTGAACACGACGTTTATCCTTTCGTTGTAGAAATGGCTAAGCAAGGTAAGAGCGTACTTTTCGTTGGTACTAAAAAGCAAGCACAAGATGCTATCAAAGAAGAAGCAGAAAGATGCGGTCAGTACTATGTAAACCAACGTTGGCTTGGTGGTATGCTCACTAACTTTAAGACCATCAGGTCCAGAGTTGACAGACTTAACAAGCTCAACAATATGGAAAAGATGGGTGAATTTGACCTTCTTCCCAAAAAAGAAGTAAGCAAACTCAAAATCGAAAGAGACAGACTTGAAGCTAACCTTGGCGGTATTAAGGAAATGAGAAGTCTTCCCGGACTTATGTTCGTTGTTGACCCCGCACAAGAAGATATCGCAGTTAAAGAAGCAAGGGATTTAAATATTCCTATCGTTGCAATCACCGATACTAACTGTGACCCTGACGTTATCGACCACGTTATTCCTGGTAACGACGACGCTATAAGGGCAGTTAAACTCATCGCATCTGTTATCGCAAACGCTGTTATCGAAGCTAACCAAGGCGAAGAATTCAGGGTTGAAGAAGACGCTGATGAAGCTGTTGTTGAAGCACAAGCACCCGTAGCTGATGCTGAATAATTTTAGAATTTAAGGGAGATTATAATTATGTTTACAAGTAAGGACGTAATGGAACTTCGTAAAAAGACAGGCGCTGGCGTTGCAGATTGCCAAAAGGCGCTTAAAGAAACTGACGGCAATATGGAAAAAGCCGTTGACTTTTTAAGAGAAAAAGGTATTGCAACCGCTGCTAAGAAAGCATCAAGAATCGCTGCCGAAGGCATCGTTCTTGCAAAGGTTAATAATAGCACGGGCGTACTTGTTGAAGTAAACTGTGAAACTGACTTCGTTGCTAAGGGCGACCAATACATCGAATTCGTAAACGGTGTTGCTGATTACGTTATGGCTAACGACGTTGCTGATATCGACGCACTCGTTGCTGCTAAAAACGAAGAAACTATCGCAGCTACTGCAAAAATCGGTGAAAAAATCGCTATCCGTCGTTTTGCTAAATATACTGCTGAAAGCGGTGTTGTTGAAAGTTATATCCACATGGGTGGTAAGGTTGGCGTTTTAGTTGAAGTTGACGGTTGCACTTGCGACGGCGCACACGAACTTGCGCACGACGTTGCACTTCAAATCGCAGCATCTAAACCTTTATATTTAGTTGCAGATGAAGTACCCGCAGAAGTTGTTGAACACGAAAAAGAAATTCTTCTTGCTCAAATTAAGAACGACCCCAAACTTGCTAATAAACCCGAACAGGTTATTGCAAAGATGGTTGAAGGTAAAATCAACAAGTACTATGACGAAAACTGCTTGCTCCGTCAAGCGTTCGTTAAAGACCCTTCTTTAACTATCGAAAAGGTTGTTAAGAGTTATTCTGACAAAATGGGCAAAGTTCTTTCAATCAAGCGTTTCACTCGTTTTGAAATGGGCGAAGGCTTAGAAAAGAGAAATGACGACTTCGCTTCAGAAGTTGCGGCTCAAATGAAAAAATAATTAAACTAAACATCAAAAGGCACTGTGATTTTTATTGCAGTGCCTTTTTTCATAAAAGTTTAACCTTTATTAGATAAAAAATAAAGTTATAAGAAAAAGTTTGTACTTGTCAAGGCGAATAAGTCAAGATAAGTGTTTTTTTTGCTTAAAATTTTGTGCTTTTTGCTATATGACATTTACAAATCTTTAAAAATAGTATATAATATTTAATAAGCATATTAAATGCTTTTATAAATCAAGGAGATAATAT
>JAZNFN010000047.1:0-13499 GCA_045576035.1 Christensenellaceae bacterium | reverse complement strand
AAACGTAAGGTTGTTTAACGCTTTAACGGGTGGTGCCGTTTCGCTATGTATAATATTTATCGGTTTAATAATGATAATTAAGGGCAATAAAAATTTAAAACTCATACAAAAGGAGAAATAATAATGAGTGAAGAAAAATTTGAATATACCTATTCAACTTTAACTGAGGCTGAACGGTTTGAAGCAGAGCATATTCGTAATAAATATTTAAAAAAGGAAATTAAGTCGGATAAACTTTCACGCTTGCGTAAACTTGACGGTAAGGTCAAAAATATACCGACGTGTATAGGCTTAATTTTAGGCATAGTAGGAACGCTTATTTTTGGACTTGGATTTGCAATGATTTTAGAGTGGTCGCTAATACTGTGGGGTGTTTTAGTCAGTGCGGTTGGACTTTTAGTAGCAAGTACAGCGTACTTTTTATATGAAAAGGCAAGCGCATATTTGCGTGAAAAATATTCGCAAGAAATTTTGCAGTTAAGTGGCGAATTATTAGGTGAAGAAAATCAAGATTAGTAAAAGTAGGCGTTTGCCTACTTTTTTCATAAGAACTAATTTTTATAAAACTTTAAATATTGTTTACTTTGTTTTATTAATGTTTTAATAATTTTTTAACAATCGTTTGTTATCATAAGGCTACAAAACGAAAAGGAGATAAATTATGAACACAAAACAATACGCAAACAAAATTATCAAAGATTATTCGGAAAAGCAAACAAGTAAACTTGATGAACTTAAAGTTCTTGACAGAAAGGTTAAAAAGCCTGCACGCATATTTGCATACGTTTCGGCACGATAGCGAGCCTTGTTTTAGGACTTGGAATGTGCTTTGCAATGAAGGTGTTTGAAAACACTTCAACACTTATGATGATTGTAGGTATATTAATCGGTTTAGTCGGTATTTTTGCTGTATCTATCAACTATTTTATTTACAAAAAAATATTAGAACGCCGTAAAAGAAAATATTCTCAACAAATAATTGAAAAGAGCAATGAAATTTTGAACGAAAATTAAACCCCTTGTTCAAATTTTATTAAAAACAGGTAGCCGATGGCTACCTGTTTTTATATGTTGAATTTTTTATCGTTAAGTTTTTCAAGGTCGCTTATAAGTAAACTTAAAAATGCTTGCCTATCTACGTCGGTTATCATTTGCACGTTACCGCAATCGTTAAAGTCAACGAAAGTTTTGCCGGGGCAATCGGTTAAATCAACCGTAACCGAAACTTTTTTCGTCTTAAACATTTTGGGGTATACCAAAAAAAACAGTGCCAAACTATCATTTGTTGCAACACGTTTATCAGGATAACCAGGTTCCCAATACTTTGAGTACATATCGGCTAAAAGTTTACCCGCTTTATTAATTGTGCTAAGCCTGTTTACGAACGCTTGCGTTAGATGTGCTTTTCTTCTTCCAACGTCTGACGGAACCATAACTAACGGAATACCGCTATCTAAAACAATCTTGAATGCTTCGGGGTCGGAAGATATATTAAATGAAACGTGGTCGGGGTAGTCGGGGTGTCCGAACGGTGAACCACCCATAAATACGATTTTAGGAATTTTATTTATAACGTCGGGGTGGTTTTTAATAAGCAGTCCTATATTAGTTTGTGGACCTAAAATAATGGGGATTATATCGCCGTCACCATTACTAATCACCCTATACATAGCGTCTATTGCATTTTCTTCTAAAACCTTGCGGTTTGAGTTTTTTGGGGTGTATCCGCCAAGCCCTTCCTTTTGGTGAATAAATTCAGCGTTAATACTTTCCCTTTCCATCGCTTTTATAGCGCCTTTTGCAACGGGTATATCAACGTCAAACACGTCAAGAAGATGTAATAGATTTCTTGTTGCTTTTTCAAGACTTATGTTGCCCACTACGGTTGTTAAGAGTTTAATGTCTATATATTCGTCAAAGAATGCGTAGAGTAAACACGCAGCATCATCAACACCCGGGTCAGTATCAATTATCACTTTGTGTTTTGTTGTGTCGTCTAAGTAAAGTCTTTTATCAAAATTATTATCCATATACTTATTATATATTTTTTTTGATTAAAATTGCAACGGTTTTTAAATATTTTACTTGACAATATTTTTATGCTGTGCTATACTCATTAAAATTAAAAAATATTTTGAATTTTTCTCAATAAAAAAGGTGTTATGGAAAGAAAATTATTGCGAGAATTGAGTTCTACTCTAAAATTTATGAGTAGCAAGGAAAAAAAGATTGCCGAATATATATTGCTTAACGCCAAAACGTTTACGGGGCTTTCATTAAAGCAGTTTTCGGAATTATCTAACGTATCACAAGGCAGTATAGTGAACTTTTCTAAAAAGTACACGGGCGGTGGTTTTCCCGTGCTTAAAATGGAAGTGGCATCTTGCGTAGCGGTAGAAGAAAAAAAGCAGAAAATAGCAAGTGTTGCGGGTGAATATAAAAGTATTACTCACGACGTTTTTGAAAGAATAAAAGCAAGTCTTGATAATACTTACGCCGTCAACGACGAAGAGAGCATTCTTTCTGTTGTGAAAAAAATACTTTTAGCAAAAAAGGTAGAAGTATGCGGTGTATATCATTCAGCCGTTGTAGCAAACGATTTTTACTTACAGTTAGTTCAGCTAGGTATTCCTGCAAACTTTGTCAGTGACGTTTTAACTTGCGCAATATCTGCGTCCTTTCTTGATAGCGAAAGTTTGTTTATTGCAATTTCATTTTCGGGTAGAACAAAAGACGTTATAGATGCGGTAAAGATAGCAAAAGAAAAAAACGTGCCGGTAGTTTGCATTACGGGCAATAAGAATTCACCGCTTGCTAAACTTTCAGACCAAGTGTTAGTTGCTGCTACAAGTGGTAGCGAGGACGGAACGGCTACTGAAACAAGACTATCCCAAATAGCGCTTACCGATGCGATTTGTAAAATTTTGGCTCAAAAACTTAAAGGCGACGTTGTGGTAAATGCCGAAGTTATAAACAAAATATTAACTTCTCATAACGTAAACGACTAAGGTGCATTATGACAAAAAGACAATCAAGACTTTTAATATTTATGTGCTGGGCGCTTTACGTCAGTGCATACTTAGGTAGGTACAGTTATAATTCTAACATTTTGCCTATTTCACAATTTTATAAAGTAAGCGATACAGAAGTAGGGCTTGCAACTTCATTTTTCTTTTTTGCTTATGGTGCAGGGCAAATAGTAAACGGCTTGCTTTGTAAATATTACAACTTAAAATACGTTTTACCGCTAGGTATATGCGGTTCGGTAATAATTCACGTCGTAATATTTACAGGCGTTTTGCCTTTCCATTTGATAAAGTATTTTTGGCTATTAAACGGCGTATGTCAGTCAGTGTTATGGTCGTCATTATTGCTTACGTTATCAAGAAATCTTGACGAAAATTACATAAAAAAGGCAATAATAGCAATGTCAACTACGGCAAGCACAGGCGTATTATTATCTTACGGAATAAGTGCTGTGTTAGCACTGTTTAATGGATTTATGTATTCGTTTTTAATAGGTGCAATAGTAATGACAATCTTTGCACTAATTTGGCTACTTTTATACGATAAAGTTGTTAAAAAGACCGAAGTTAAGGTCAGCGCAATAGAGAGTGAAACGCCCATAGTAAAACGCAAAACGGATAAGTCTGTATACAAAATATTAATAGTATTCGGAATTTTTGCAATAGTTATAAACTTTATAAAAGACGGGCTTTCAACTTGGGTGCCTAAAATTTTATTCGATACTTACGAATTGCCCGAAAGTTTATCTATTATGCTAACGTTAATCTTGCCTATACTTACTATTTTTGGCACAACACTCGTAGTTTTCCTAAATAAAAAAATAAAAGACTATACGGGACTTATTGCAATACTGTTCTCAATGGCAACTATATTTATAGGAGTTGTTGTATTATTGTTATCAACTTCGCTTTGGGCAATAATATTAATCGCTTTTGGCTTAATATCGCTTTTGATGAGTGGTTCAAATAACGTTGTAACAAGTATACTTCCACTGACGCTTAGGGATAAGGCAAATTCAGGATTTTTGGCGGGCATACTAAACGGGTGCTGTTACTTGGGTAGCACTATATCGTCTGTTGGACTAGGTGCGCTTTCCGACTACTTTGGCGAGTGGTTGCCCGTTTGTTACGTTTTACTTATATCAAGCGTGTTCGTGGTAGTCGTTTCACTTTTAATAGTTGTGATAAAAAAGGTGCGTTTAAAATTAAAAAATACTGTATAAAAAATAATCGCTCGTAAAAAACGGGCGATTTTTCTTGCTTTTATTTTAATAATGTAGTAAATTATATATACTATGATTTATAAGAACGTTTTAGAAGCGATAGGGCATACCCCCATCGTTAAACTCAATAAGATTGTTGAACCGGGTAGTGCGGATATTCTAGTTAAGATTGAAGGTCTTAACGTGGGTGGTTCTATAAAAACCCGCACGGCGTTTAATATGATAACCGAAGCCGAAAAGCAAGGCAAAATTAACAAAGATACTATAATAGTTGAGCCAACTAGCGGTAATCAGGGTATAGGGTTAGCGCTTGTCGGTGCAGTTAAAGGCTATAAGACGGTTATAATTATGCCTGACTCTGTCAGCGAAGAAAGAAGAAAACTCGTTCGCCATTACGGTGCGGAAGTAATCTTAATGCACGACGACGGCAATATCGGGGATTGTATTGATAGGTGTTTGAAAACTGCACTTAAAATGCAACAGGAAAATCCCAACGTTTACGTTCCACAGCAGTTTGAAAACCCAGCAAATCCCACAGTTCACCGTCATCATACGGGGCTTGAAATTCTTGAACAGGTTGCTGGTCCAATACACGGATTTTGTTCAGGGATAGGTACGGGTGGAACAATTACGGGAATAGGCGAAGTTTTAAAAGCGCAAAACCCCGATATAAAAATTTGGGCGGTTGAGCCTGAAAACGCTGCGATTTTAGCGGGCGGAACGATAGGTTCACATATACAAATGGGTATAGGCGACGGACTTATTCCACCTGTATTAAACTGCAATATATACGAAAAAATTTGCATAATTTCCGACGAAGAAGCACTTTCTACTTCCCGTGATTTAGCACGTTATGAGGGCATTATGTGTGGAATATCTTCGGGCACAAACGTTGCCGCTGCAAAAAGACTTGCAAGGGAATTAGGTCAAGGCAAGACTGTTGTAACCGTGCTTCCCGATACTGCTGAAAGATATTTTTCTACGCCACTTTTTGACGGAGAATAATAAAACGGTGTTAAAAATTTGTTCAAAACAGAAAACTCCGCAAGCAAAAAGTAATGCTTGCGGAGTTTTTGATAAGAAAAAAGAGTTTAAAAACCGAAAAGGCGTCAAAAAGACAGCCTTTTCGGTGTAGAAGAAGAAGTAAAAAAGTATGAGCATATTAAAAACGTTTAGGTTTTATACAAAGTATAAACCTTAAATTTTAGTAAAACACTTGACAAGTTTTTATTATAAGATATATAATAAAATAAATGAGTCGTGCATATAGGTTTTACTAATAAACTTGGCAAAACAAAAATAGCGATTAATCAAAAGATTTCGCCTTTGCGGAATATGCAGCGGCCTAACACTAACTATTTTAATCCCAAGACTTCGTCTGCCGATATGTCTAAAACGGCACATAGATTTGCGAAAGTATCAAGGGATGGGAACTTGTCTAAGCGCATGTATTTGCTTATGGTTGACGGGCTTACACCTAAGCGCTCTGCAATTTCCTTTTGTGAAAGATTGCTGTACCTTATGGCTTCACGTAAATGTTTTTGAATTTCCTCAATGGTTATCATACAAAAATTAATATCACAACGTATGGAATTTAGTTGACAAATTGCACATTGTGCCTTATAATATTAACTCAGTTCGTATTAATTATACATATATAGCGAAAAAAAGGAGGGACTGCAATGAAAATTAACAAAACATTTTTTGCTTTCATAGTTGCGATTTGTGCAATGACGTTGTTTGGCGTTGCACTTGTTGTAAATAACTTGCATGGCACTAACGAGTTTAGAGATAGTCTTACAGTTTCTTCCGATGGAACGGAGTTTGAGAAACCGTTTGAAGGCTTTGACTTAGTACCAGGTAAAAGCGTGGAATATGTTATAGATATGACGATGCAACAATCGGGTGATTACAAACTTTCATTGGTTTTTGAAAATTTAGAGGGCACCGGACTCGACCAATATCTTGATGCAACTATTACGTTTGGTGACAGAGAACCTAAAAAGGTCAAACTTGAAAACCTTTTAGCGAGTGAAAAAATTGAACATAATTTCACCGCTAATGAAAAAGAATTGAAGTCGCTTAAAATAGTTTATTCAATGGATATTGACGTGGGAAAAGAGTGTGCGGGTAAAACGGCTTCTTTTGACATGATTTTGACTGTTGAAAGGAAGTAGTTAATGATAAAAAATCAAACGGTAAAAAAAGTATTTAAGGTAATTTCAAACGTAGTAATGTATTTTTTCATTGCGCTTTGCGTTTTGCTTGTGATTTTTTCGATAACGGGCAAAAAGACGAACGGTGCAATAAACGTGTTCGGACATCAAATGCGTGTGGTAATTTCACGCTCAATGGAAAAGTGCGACCAAACTGACGTAAGTAAGTGGCAAATAAAAGATATTCCGCTAAAATCAATGGTGTTTATTGAAACTGCGCCTAAGGATGAAGAAGATTTTGACAAATGGTGCGACGGCTTAAAAAAAGGCGACGTTTTAACGTTTATGTACACCTACGGAAATCAAATTCCCATCACGCACAGAATTATAGACATTGAAGAAGACGGCGATGGCGGTTATATCATAACATTGCAAGGTGATAACAAACCTACGCTTGAACAAGAAGGCGGTGCTTCGGCGGCTGACGTTGGAACGCAAACGCTGTATACGTCAAAGCAGTTTAATTCGACTAACTACAACTACATAGTTGGTAAAGTTACGGGGCAGAGTTACGTTTTGGGCTTACTTGTAACGGCAGTAAGTCAACCGATTGGCATAGTTTTAATAGTAATCGTGCCGTGTTTAATAATAGCCGTGCTTGAAATTATTAAAATAGTAGGCGTGGTTAATGCCGATAAAAAGAAAAAAGCGCAAGAGAAGTTCGATAAACAAGAAAGCGAAATTGAAATCTTAAAGCGCCAACTTGCAGAGATGCAAAAGAGCATAAATGCTCAGGGTGGGCAGTCCGAAAACAATACACAAGCGGAAATAGTCGAAGATAAACCCACTGATGAAACTATAAATGTAGAATCAAACGATGCGGATACTTCCGCAGAGCTTGAAAATAAATAACTAAGGAAACAATTTATTAGGAGGATTTTTTTATGGAAACTTTATTTATGGTATTTATGACGGTTGTATGTGTCGTATGTATCTTCTCAATCTTAGTAGTCGTTCGCGATATCGTAAGAGAGTCAGCTATAAGCAGAAGAGAACAACGCAAAGCACAACAGTCCGCACCCGTAGCGCCTGTTATCGTAGCAGCGCCCGTAGCACCTGTGGCAGAGCCTGTGGTTGAAGAACCCGCAGTAACCGCAGTAGCTGAACCCGTGGTTGAAGAAAAGGAAGAAGAAATTGTTGACGGTGCAGTAACTTTCTCAGCAGACAAAGGACTTACGCTTGACGATAAGTATAACGATTTAGATTCTGCAAGCAAAAAGCGCTATGACGAAATAATCAAATACGCATCAGCAGTTGAAGGTAGCAAACGCTTTAAGAACTTGCGTTACGAAGAATACAAAATCGGTTCACTTAGAATCGTTCGTATGCTCATTAAACGTGGTGTAATCGTTTGTGAATTTATGATGCAAAACGCAAACTTTAAGTCTTACGTTTCTGAAAACAAAATTTCAGTTAAGCAGTCAGCAACCGTTATTAAAGTAACTGATAACGAAACAGTTCAAGTAATTAAAGACACGATTGATATCGTTGTTAAAGCAATTGCCGAAGAAAGAGAATTCAAAAAGCAACTTGCTCGTGAAAAACGTAAAGCAAAAAGACAAGAACAAGCTTAATGTTAAGTTTGAAGGAGTAAAAGATGTCATCAAGAATTAGAGTAATTTTTATGTCGTGCATAACCATTATGGTATGCGTGGCAGTAATGGCAGTAGGCACGTTTGCATTGTTTGCTGAAACGTTTAAAGTAACCAATCACTTAACGGCAGGTACGCTTGACGTAACGTTACATAGAACGTATCTTTTGGCTGGCAATACTAATTATAGTGGCGACCCAAAAACCAATGATGATGAAGTGAATTTTACCAACACAAATTCTAATCAAGCAAACATTTTTGGTGAAACTACTGCAATATGCCCTGGTGCATATTTTGAAGCGACTATGAGGCTTACCAATGGCGTTGAAAGTAAAAGTGACGTTGACGTAAACTACACTATTGAAATTGTGCTTTCGGCTGACGAAACAAAGCCTGAAAACAAAGCGCTTTTAGATCAAATGGAAGTTACCATTTATAAAGCGGACGTTAACAACGTTAAGGGTACTGAGTACGATTTGCCAAATGGCACTAAAACACAAGAAACAAAACTTGCAAAAGGTGAAACTACTTACTTTATCGTTAGAGTAGAGTTCGTTAACGGAAACGACCAAAACGGTTTTAATAACGACCTTGCTCAAAACGGAACTATTAGTTTTGATATGACTGTTAACGCAGTTCAAATTATCTAAAATTAAAATGCAAAACAAAGCCTAGGCTTTTTCGGTTTTTTAGCAAAAAACCGAAAATCCCCTTTGTTAGCATTAAACGTGCACATACATTATTATATAATATATATGCACATAAAAACAATCGAAAAATTTAAAGGAGAAAAATATGAAGAAGATTTTACTTACTAGTATTCTTTCAGTAGTAATGTGTATTTCTCTTATCGCAGGCGCAACGTTCGCGCTCTTTACAAGCGAAAGTGAAGTTAACATTGCAGTAACGTCTGGTAAAATTGACGTTAAAGCAGTTGCTGAAATTGATACTGCAAACACAAGCTTGGCTGACGCTCAAAGTTCTGCAACCGTTAACGGTTCTAACGTTATTATCGACAAAATTATGCCGATGGATTACGTTACAGTAAACGTAAACGTTAAAAACAACAGCAACGTGTCTGCTAAATATAGGGCAATCATTGAAAGTCTTGATAGCAACGCTCTTGCTAACGAACTTGCTATTGAAATAGATGGAAAAGATTTTACTGGTATGGCATATACCAAGTGGCTTGACCTTGCACCTGAAACGGACGGTCAAACCATAGTTATTAAAATTGAATTACCTAAGGAAGCAGAAGACGGTCAAGGTGAAACTTGCAATTACAGCGTATACGTTGAAGCTGTTCAAGCAAACGCAGGCGTTACCGACTTTAATGATAGAGCATCAAATGGTGAATACACTATTTACGACAAGGTTGACCTTTATCAATTTGCTAACTCAGTAAACAGTGGTGTAAGTTATAAAGATAAAACCGTTACGCTTATGGAAGACGTTGACATTGAAAACACCCCTTGGGCGCCTATTGGAACAATAGGTTCAAATGGTAATAGTACGAACTTTGACCGTTCGTTTAGAGGAACGTTTGACGGAAACAACAAAACTGTTTCTAACTATAAGGTTATGAGTTACGGTTGGGCAGGTCTCTTTGGTCTTGCACATACTGCAACTATTAAAAATCTTACAGTAGAAAACGTAGAATTTACTGCAAACCGTTTGGCTGGTGGCGTTGTTGGTCAACTTTACGGAAGCCTTGAAAACGTTCACGCAAACAACGTTACGGGAACTGTTGTTCCTAACGAAATTTCAGATGGCGTATACGATAATGGTGATAAGGTTGGCGGTATCGTCGGTTGGCTTGGCGATAACGGAAATTACCGCACTATCAACAATTGTTCAGTAAATGACGTTATACTCACCGCTTATCGTGACGTTGGTGGTATCGCAGGCTATGCTGCAACTTCAACAACAGGTAGTGGTAACTCTGCAACTGACGTTACTATCACTGCTGACCAAAGCGTAAATTACTATGGTGATAAAGCTTTCAATGCTGGTGGTATTATCGGTCGTAAAGAAGGTGTTAGCGACGTTATAGACGGCACTGAAACAAACGTTAACATTAAAACCGTTCGTGCTACTACTGTAACTGATGCAACTGATTTTAGTAGCGCAATAACAAATAGCGATTCTTCAAGCGTTGTACTTAACGTTACCGAAGCTGGTACATATAATCTTCCTGTAACACAAGGTAAGGAAATAACTATTGTCGGTAATGAAGATGTTGAAATCAACGTGCTCAATAAAGGTTCACAAAACACAATGGGTTCTACTTTGATTTTTGACGGTGTTACGGTTGTTGGTGAGACTAGCAATTATTACGGATTTTTCCACACTGAAAGCATAATGTTTAAGAATTGCAAGTTAGAAAAGTTACAATTCCTTTATGCAGAAAACGTAGTTTTTGAAAATTGTACGTTTGTAACAGACAGCACTGAACATTGCATTTGGACATACGGTGCAAAGAATATATCTTTTAAGAATTGTGATTTTACTTATTCTGATAGATGTATAAACGTATATCTTGACAACGGCACAGAAAGTGTGAAAGTTGCTTTTGAAAACTGTACGTTCAGCACCAGCAACACTGCATCAAAAGGCGCAGTTGAAATTAACAGTAGCGCATTCCCACAAGGTGCAGAAGTAAGCTTTACTAACTGTACTGCTCCTGCTTATGGTACTATGGTTGGTATATCTGGTTGGGACGGCACTAACGGCGCAACGGCAACGGTTACGGTAGAAGGTGTTACGATTACACCTACTCAATGGGCAAAATAATCAAACCAAAAAATATACAAAAGTGCTTCGGTAAAACGGAGCACTTTTTATATGTTTCACGCGCATTATAATATATTTGTTTTTATTGCGCTATAAAACCATTGACATATTGAATAAAAAGTGATAATATATATACAAATTTACGATGATGCTTTCGGGAACGATAGTAACCGATAGCGGAGGAATTCCGGAGAATCTCTTTTTTTAGAGTGCCGAAGGTGCAAGGGGCGTTGTCCCGAATCTCTCAGGCAAAAGGACGGAACGGCTTTTAATTTTATTAACGCTGTTACATTTTTCGGAATTACTAAACTTAGTAATTCCGATTTTTTTATAAAGGAGTGTGGTTATATGGCGCAGTTCTTAAAAGATTTCCAAAATCTTATCGGAACAATTAACAGTTACTTAGCAGACTATATTTTAGTTATTTTACTTGTAGGCGTAGGCTTGTTTTTTACAATTCGTACCAAATTCGTTCAAGTCCGTTATTTTGGGCAAGGAATGAAAAGGGTGTTTGGTGGAATAAAACTTAACGGTGGAAAACAAAAGAACGGTATGAGTTCTTTCCAAGCATTTACTACCGCAGTTGCCGCCCAAGTTGGTACGGGTAACATAGTTGGTGCTTGTTCTGCTATACTTTTAGGTGGACCGGGCGCAATCTTTTGGATGTGGATTATTGCCTTTTTGGGTATGGCAACTATTTATTCAGAAGCAGTTCTTGCACAAAAAACCAAAAAAGTAAACCAAGACGGAACTGTATCGGGTGGACCCGTTTACTATATTCGCGCGGCATTTAAAGGAAAGTTTGGTAAGTTTTTGGCAGGGTTCTTTGCCGTTGCTACTGTAATTTGTTTGGGGTTTGTCGGCTCTATGGTTCAATCTAATTCAATAAGTTCAGCCGTTGCAAGCGTTGGCGGTTATAACTACGCTGAATGGGGTTGGATTGCAGGTATTGTCATAGCAATACTTGCCGTGCTGATTTTTATAGGTGGGGCAAAAAGAATTGCATCGGTTACTGAAAAAATCGTACCTATTATGGCTGTTATTTATCTTCTTGGTGGAATAATTATACTTTGCTGTAATATTACCGTACTACCCGAAGCATTTTGGATAATAATTAAGTGTGCGTTCGTTCCCGACGCTATAATCGGTGGCGGTATAGGTTACGCACTTAAAATGGCTATTTGTAAGGGTGCACAACGTGGTTTGTTTTCAAACGAAGCAGGTATGGGGTCAACTCCGCACGCACACGCACAAGCAAACGTAAAAACTCCGCACGAACAAGGTACTGTTGCTATGGTGAGTGTGTTTATAGATACGTTTGTAGTTTTGACTATAACCGCACTTATAGTTATTACTTCTTTGTACGCAGGCGAAAACGCTATTATTCCTAGCATTGTGAGTGGGGCAGGTAACAATCCCGAAGCCATTCAAAACGCTATTGAAAACGCAGGGTTTACCAACGATTCAATGGTAAGGCTTGCAATTGCTAAACTGTTTGATTTTTCAAACGTAGGGCTTTCTATCGGTGCAATATTCGTTGCGGTGTGTCTTGCATTCTTTGCTTTTTCAACCATAATAAGTTGGAACTTGTTTGGTAGAATAAACTTTGAATATCTTTTCGGTAAAAAGTCGGTTGTAATTTACTCTTTAATAGCGGTTTTATTCGTGTTCTTAGGTTCAATGCTTAAAAACTCGCTTGTTTGGGACCTTAACGACTTCTTTAACTATCTTATGGTGCTTCCAAACGTAATCGCATTGATTGCGCTTTCAAAAACGGTTGTTGCCGAAGTCAAGCAAAACGGCAAGCGCAGTGTTGATAAAACACCAAACGTTCCGCTTGACGATAAAATAAAAGATTAAATCAATGTTTACATAGGCACGGAAACCCGTGTCTATGCTGTTTTTTTGGGTAAAAATATATTTTTTCAAAAAAAATCAAAAATAAAAAGGAAATTTGAAATTTTTAAAGTATTAATATACGTTGAAAATTTTAGGGGGATAAGTATGAAGGAAAAAACGCTTCAAAAAGAAAATATGTTCTTGTCACCGTATGCGTTAAAATCTTGCGATACGGTAGGTAGACTTATTGAAGAACAGCCTTGTCCTATGCGAACTGATTTTCAGCGTGACAGGGATAGAATTATTCACTGTAAGGCGTTTAGGCGCTTAAAGAACAAAACGCAAGTTTTCTTTTCGCCCGAAGGTGACCATTATAGAACACGATTAACGCATACGCTAAACGTTTCTCAGGTCGCTCGTGGTATTGC
Organism: Christensenellaceae bacterium; assembly: GCA_045576035.1. Taxonomy (GTDB): domain Bacteria; phylum Bacillota; class Clostridia; order Christensenellales; family Borkfalkiaceae; genus UBA1259. The sequence continues at coordinate 382 of JAZNFN010000047.1, read as the reverse complement.
AAGGGCAATTTCGCTTAACGAAGATTTGACCGAAGCCATCGCACTTGGGCACGACTTAGGGCATACCCCGTTTGGACATTCGGGCGAACGCATTTTAGCAAAACTTAATCCTAACGGATTTTCTCACAACGTTCAGTCGGGTAGGGTGGTTGACGTACTTGAAAACGACGGCAAGGGACTTAATCTTACTAGGGAAGTAGTGGACGGTATTATTAATCATAAACTAAATACTACTGCAAAAACTCTTGAAGGGCAAGCAGTTAGTATTGCTGATAGAATTGCATATATTAATCACGATATTGACGACGCTATTAACGGAGGTTTTATCACCGTGAACGATTTGCCAAGTTCTACCCGTAAACTTCTTGGCGATACTTCAAGG
>JAZNFN010000046.1:0-17362 GCA_045576035.1 Christensenellaceae bacterium | reverse complement strand
TTAATATCTGCCAATTCTTTACAACAATAACTTTTTTCTATTTGTCCTTCAAATTTAATTTCTTTATTGTCGATTAAAATATATTTTGGATAATATTTTTCTAATTCTTTTGGCGACACTTCAATTCTAGGAAACAAAACTATAATTATTAAAAAAATTATTATTAAAACAACAAACGGAATTAAATAAATAACAGCATTTATAGCAAATCCTATACTAATTAGAACAACTGAAATAGTGATTGCAACTAGCGACCAAACCAAAATGCCTAATTTATGCTCTATATGACATAAAAATTTTTTACTTTCAGACGATAATTCGCCACAAAATTCGATATTAAGCATTTTGTTTCGCCCCCTTAAATTAAAACTCTATATGCTCAACTTTGGGGTTAGAACTTCTTCTATAAAAAACAAGTTTTCTGCCCGTTGCACATACGAATTCTGCGCCTAACTTTTTTGCAATTATAAAGCCTGCTTCCTTTGGAATAAGGTCGGAATTTTCAAGCACGGTTACCTTTATAATTTCCCTTTTTTCAATGGCTTTGTCAAGGCTTTCTATAAGTGCTTCATTTACGCCAAGTTTACCAACTTGCGTTACGGGGTCTATATTTTGTGCGATAGAACGCAAACTTGCCCTTTGTTTACTTGTCAACATAATTTCTCCTTTTAATTAATCTACAAATTCAAATTCTTCGCCACCGATTATTATGGTAGATTTATCGGTAGCACCCATTGCACGAAGTTCTTTTATTATTCCCCTATCACGCAAAACCTTATGCAAGTATGCAAGAGAGTGCATATCGTCCATAACAACGTTACGTTTAAGCACGTCGATAAGTGTTCCTTCAATAACGAACGTTTCGCCTTCTTTGAAAATTTCATAGTCAAGCCTATCGGGTTTAACGTAATTAAATTCTTCAAATTCAAGCGGTTTAACGGGCGGAAGTTTGATAAGAGTTTCATACATTGCCTTTAACAGTTCGTTAAGTCCGTCCCCTGTTACTGCGGATACGCATATTACTTTATGTTTTCTGCCTATTTGTTTTTTAAATTCCTTAAACTTTTCTTCCGCACCATAAACGTCAAGTTTGTTTGCAACAACAATCTGTTTTAACTTTGATAGTTCTTTACTATAATTTTTTAGTTCAGCGTTTATCTTTAAATAATCGTCGTAAGGGTCTCTACCCTCAACACCCGAAACGTCCACAACGTGAACTAACATTCTTGTTCTTTCAATGTGTTTTAAGAACTCTATGCCAAGCCCTGCACCGTCGCTTGCACCTTCGATTAACCCTGGGATATCCGCAACGATGAACTGATTATCATAGTAATCAGCAACGCCAAGGTTGGGGGATAACGTAGTAAAGTGATAGTTTGCAATCTTTGGTCTTGCACGGGTAATCTTACTTAAAATGGTGCTCTTCCCAACGTTTGGAAAGCCAACTAATCCCACGTCTGCAATAGTTTTAAGTTCAAGCACAACCCGTTTTGTTTCGGTCTTTTCACCCGTTTGTGAAAAGTGCGGTGCGTGTCGCCTTGCATTAGTAAACCTTGCGTTACCCTTTCCACCGTCTCCACCGACTAAAACAACCTTTTTTTGTCCGTCGGTAAACATATCGGCAATAATTCCACCGCTTTCTCTATCCTTAATAACCGTACCCAAAGGCACACGCAAGACTAAATCTTTACCCGCTTTACCAAAGCAGTTTTTTGAACCGCCTTGTCCACCGTTTTCTGCAACGTATTTGGTTTTATAGTAATAGTCGGCAAGGTTAGTTAAATGTTGGTCGGCAATAAAAATTATATCGCCACCCTTACCGCCGTCACCACCGTCAGGTCCGCCTGAAACTTTTCCTTTATAATGCACGAAAGAAGTTATTCCGCTTCCGCCGTCGCCTGCTTTTATTGTAATTAACGCTCTATCTATATACATATTTCACCTTTTAATTTTTTTTAAGCATTCTTTATTTATAGGGCAGTTTTCACAGTCGGGCTTTCCCGCCTTGCAATAACTTCTGCCTAAGTATATTAGATAATGGTGCGACCTTGACCAGTCGCTTTCGTCCAAAATTTTCATTAAACCCTTTTCGGTATTTAAGGGGTTATCCGCCCTAACTAGCCCTATCCTATTCGCCACCCTAAAAACGTGCGTATCCACTGCAATAGCGTTTCCCTTAAATGCGACGCTATACACTACGTTCGCTGTCTTTCTGCCAACCCCTGCAAGCGAACGCAAATCTTTTAAATTATCGGGAACGCAACCACCGAATTTTTCGATTATATCTTTACTTGCACTTAAAATATGCTCTGCTTTTGACTTATATAGTCCACAAGAATATATGTATCTTTCAAGTTGTTCTTGCGATAAGGTGAGCATCGTTTCGGGCGTATTAAATTTTTCAAAAAGCACTTCGGTTACCTTATTTACTCGTGCGTCGGTGCACTGCGCCGATAGCACCACCGCCACAAGCAGTTCGTACGGCGTTCTAAAATTTAGTGCCGGCTTGTCCGTAAATATCCCCGCAAGCTTTTCTACTATTATCTTTGCGGTCTTTTTGTTCATAATTTTTACCAACATTAGTTTAACACAAGCAACGGGGATTTTACAAGCGTTTTTTTTAGTATTTAACTAAATACTTCTTACAAAACGCTTTCCTGATACAACGTTTACAAGAAAAAATCCCGCAAACGACGACAGCTTTGCCGTATGCACTGCCCTTTTCACCTGAGAAAAGTTCTCTTTTTTCACCTTTACCGAAAGTCCACACCCCACGCCCGCTTCCTTTGGCGTGTTTATTATCTCACAGCCAAGTCCGTTGGCTCTTAAATATTCGTAAAACTTTACGGTGTGCGCTCTTGAACGGAACGCCACCACAACGTAGTCCATAAAACTTCCTCCTTTGCATAAAAGGAATATTTCCTTTATACAATATAGTATTAAGCCGTTTTGGTTTTTGTTACACTTTTTAAGGAGAGTTTTAATGATTTATTTTGACAACGCCGCAACGGGCGGTTTTAAACCTCGTGCTGTTTCCGACGCAGTTTGTACCGTTATGCGCTACCTTTGCGCTAACCCCGGAAGAAGTGGGCATCGACTATCGCTTGTTGGTGCCGAAATACTGCAAAATACACGCTCTTTTCTTGCCGACTATTTCGGCGCAAAAGAAGACCACGTTATCTTTACCAAAAATTGCACCGAAGCGCTTAACCTTGCAATATTCGGTTCGCTTAAATCGGGTGGGCACGTCATCACCACAGTCTTAGAACACAACTCTGTTCTTCGCCCACTAACCGCACTTAAAGAAAAAGGCTTAATCGAACTTGACGTAGTTAGTGAGCGTGGTTATTCAAGTTTATATGAAGCCGTTTTAGATAAAATTAAACCCAATACTTATTTGATTGCTATAACTGCCGTTTCCAACGTTACGGGTGAAAAAACGCCTTTTGAAAAGCTAGGCAAACTTGCAAGAGAAAGGGGCATTTTGTTATTAGTAGACGGTGCGCAAGGTGGTGGGCACGTTCCTATAAATCTTGAAACGCACGGCATTTCTATGCTTGCGCTTGCAGGACATAAAGGGCTTTACGGCATTATGGGTAGTGGCGTGCTTATCTTTGATGAAAACGTTGAACTTTCCCCTTTGCTTTACGGCGGAACAGGAAGCGAATCATTTAACCTAAATCAGCCAAAAGCACTGCCCGAAAGACTTGAAGCAGGCACTTTGAATCTTCCCGCTATCGCAGGCTTATTTGAAGGTGTAAAATTTATTAAAAGCAACCAAGAAATTTTTGCACGCCACCTTTATTCTTACACCGAATTTTTAATTACTGCCTTAAACAAAATGGACGGCGTTACCGTGTATTCCAAACCCAACAGTTCAGGTATCGTTTCGTTTAAGTTGAACGATATGCCGAGCAATGAAGTTGCAGACCTATTAAATTCGGAATACGATATCGCCGTCCGTGGTGGATTTCATTGCGCACCGCTTATACATAAATACTTAAACACACAAGACGACGGTCTTGTTAGAGCAAGCCTTGCCGTACAAAACAGCACCCGTGAAATAAACTTTTTTATCCGTGCAATAGATAATATTATAAAGCGTTAGATTTTTTTGAGTTCTTCGGCTACCTTAAACAATATCTTGCGTTTTTTTGCGTCAAGCATAGGTGTTATCATACTTACAAAGTTATCTATATCACGGTTTGATAAAGTTCCACGCTCTTTGCCCTTTTTGGCTTCTTCGTAAATGGCTTTTAAAAGTTCGGTTTGGCTTTTGCCGTCAAACTTGCCGGCAAGCGAACCTACAAGATTTGCTAAATTTGGGTCAACGTTCATTGACCTTGCATCGCCGTTTTTGTTACTTCCACCACCTGCGCCACCGTTTTTTACATATTCGTTAAAATCCATATTTACCTCCCAAATAAAATTACTTTCAATTTTATTCTATGAACTTCATATACTGTATTGTTAGTGGAATAGTTATGGAAATATTACAATTTTTATTATCTTTTTTAACAAAAAATTTAAACACAAGTTTTCTTGCGCCCATTTTTGAACTTTTTAAGAACAATAACTTTGACTTAAAAAGCGTTCTAAACAATCTTGACGTAAGTGCAATTATGCCCGTTTTAAAAGAGATTTTTTCTTCCTTTAATATGAAAAGCCCGACACAAACGGTCGGGCAAAACGTTTACGGGCTTAATCCCATTGCTAACGTTGCTGATAAAGATATAATTTATACGCTCAATAAATATTTAGGTCAACCTAATTTAGCGTAGCTTGCGCACGCAAGATTGCTCCCACGCCCTTTTCTACTGAATTTTCAGCCGTGGTAGTTATGCCTTTGCCGTGAATACAAGTTGTTCTATCAGGCCATAAAATACTTGCGGTGGTAATTTTTATTGCAGCACCGTCTGCTAGTGTATAGGTGGTCTGCATAATTCCTTTACCGTAAGTTCTTGCAATATTGTTTGAGTTACGCTCTAATATAAGCCTATCTTTGCTAAAAAAATCACCGTAATGTAGCATTGCGCCTATTAAGCATTCTGATGCCGAAGCCGTATATTCGTTTGCAATAACGGAAATTGCCTTTACATTATCGTTAAACGCATTGATGCTAGTTTTATATTCTTCTTCACCCGTTTTTCCACGAGAAACAGCAACAAGCGTATTGTTTTTGCCTTGATTTTTTATAAGCAATCCTGCAACGCTTGTTAAAACGGTCATATATCCACCACCGTTATCCCTTAAATCAAGAATAAGTTTGGTTCTTCCACGCTCTTCCATAAAAGATAGTGCCACTTTTAGTTGAAGCGCAGCACTGCCTTCAAACTGGTCCAACTTAATATATGCCGTATCGTCGTCTAAAATCGCGCTCATCTCGTCGCTTAGTTCGCTAAACTGAGTATCTTCCGTTCTAAAACATAAACACTGTTTGCTGTCGTAGTAGGTAACGTACGACACGAAATAATCTTGTTTTTCAAGAACGCATTCTTTTTCTCCGTCAAAAATAAGCGTTACCGTATCACTTTTTTCTTGACTGTCTAAAAAATTCAAAACGTCTTTCCCCGTAGAAAAATCAATGCGTGTTTGGTCGGGCGTTATTCCGGCAATAATAACGTCGCCTTTTTTTATACCTTTTGAGTCGGCAGGAGAATTTCCTATAACCTTAAAGACGGCAAGTGAATCTTCTAGAATTGTTAAACCTATGCCGTTATATAATCCCAAACCTTCTTGCAAAGACTTGTTTCTTTCTTCCGCAGTGTAATATTCGCAGTATCTGTCAAGCAAATTCTTTACGATAGCGTCGGCGTAATCTTCTTTTGTAAAATCGTAAGGTTTGCCCGTTTCGGGATTAATAATGTAACCGTGCTGTTCTATAAGTGCAACGATATTATCAACTTCCCTTACCTTTTTAGGTTTAGAAAGTTCGCTCGCAAAATAACCGCCTATAAAAGATAAGCACACGATAAGTGCCATTAAGATTGAAAATATTATCGTTTTTTTGTTGCTATTTTTCTTTTGTGGCAAATTATTTTCTTTATTTATCATTTTATCTAACCAACCTTGAAAGTATAGTTATCAAACGGAAGGTAACGGCGTCTGAAAACTTGCGAATATTAAGCCCCGTTGCCTTTTCGATTTTATCTAGCCTGTAAGTTAAAGTGTTACGATGAAGATATAACTTTCTTGAAGTTTCGCTAACGTTTAAACTGTTTCCTAAAAATTCTTCGGCAGTATTAATCATTTCTTCATCCGAAAAAATTTCTCTTGCCCCTGTATCCATAAGCATTTCAAGATTTTCGTTAAGCTTATATTTGGGTAAATCTTCAAGCATTCTTATTAAAATGTATTCCTTAAACGAATGTACGTCACCTTTTGAATCAATGGCGTTGCGCATTCTAACAGCAGTCATTGCTTGTGAAAAAGAAGTGCTTAAATCTGCAATGGTTTTAACCGTTCCGCCGATTGCTATTCTAACGTGCGTTCCCGCTTCTTCGTAGATTGACTGTTTCAAAAATTCTGCATATTCAGTTGAAGACTGATATTCGCCCGTTTCATCATCCATAAACTTTACAAATGCAAGTTGTTCATCATCAACCTTAACGACAAAATCTAACCCTTCCGAACCATAGTTGTTAAGGATATTTTTAACGTCGTTAAGCGCACTTGCCTTAACGCTTATTACAAGCACGAACGCAGGCATATCACGCATAGAATACTTACGCATATACCTTGATATTTGTGCGTGGTTTGTTTCGCCCATAAGTATTGCCTTGCAAAAATCCGTCCTTGATAAGCCAGACTCTTTAAAAAATGAGTTTTCTGCAAGTTCGCCGATTAAGTACGCATAATTTTTTTCTGCCGTACTTGCACCGTTAAGTCTACCGATAAAACACTTGCTTTTATACTTGATTAAAAACAACGTCCTATTTAAGTTTGCGTCGGAAATTATACCCTCAAACCCGGTAGGCACGGTTTCATCTACACCTTTATTGCCGGCTATAAACTCCCCGTTTGATGAATAAACCGAAAAGTCTATCCCCGTCTTTTCTCTTATTCCATTAATAAAAATTCTAATATCTGCGTCCATTTTTACGCCCTTTACATTTAATATAATAAGATAATATCATTTTTTTTGCCAAATTTCAATCAAAACAAACGCTTTTATGCAAATTGCACAAAAAAAATTAAAACCGCTCCGTTTTTACGAAGCGGTTAATTGTTTTATTTAAGCAATTCTTTGGCAAGTTCTTTAAGTGCCGAACGGCTTTCATCGTTAAGGGCAGATAGAATTTTTACGTTAGTGTTTAGATAGTTAAGGTTTTTGCATTTTTCAAGCATTGAAGTCATAACCTTTGTCGCTACGGGTGCCCAACTGCCGTTTTCAATAAACCCTACCGTTTTGTTGGTAAAATTACGTTCTGTCAAGTGGTTTATGAACTCACGCATAAACGGGAAAATTTCACCGTTATAAGTGGTTGTTGCTAAAACTATTTTACCGTATCTAAACGCATCTTCAACGTTTTCCGCCATATCGCTTCTTGCAAGGTCTGTAACCACTACCTTTTCACAACCACCGTCAAGCAAAAGTTGTTCAAGTTCTAAAACGGCTTGCTTAGTATTGCCGTAAACAGAAGTATAAGCAATCATAACACCTTCGCTTTCGGTGCGATAACTTGACCAAATATCGTAAAGGTTGATATAGTACCCTAAATTTTCACTTAATATCGGTCCGTGTAGTGGGCATATAACCTTTATATCAAGTGCCGAAGCCTTTTTAAGAACGGCTTGAACTTGAACACCGTATTTTCCCACTATGCCAATATAATAACGCCTTGCTTCACACGCCCAGTCTTCATCAGCGTCAAGCGCACCGAATTTACCAAACGCATCGGCAGAGAACAATACCTTATCAGTTTTATCAAAAGTCATAATAACTTCGGGCCAATGCACCATAGGTGCTGTAATAAAGGTTAGTTCGTGCTTGCCTAAGTTAAGTATATCTCCTTCACCAACAACAACTTGTCTATCGGCAAAGTCCGTGCCGAAAAAGTTTTTCATCATAGTAAACGCTCTTAACGAAGAAACTATTTTTGCCGACGGATACTTATTTGCAAAGTTCAATATGTTTGCAGAGTGGTCAGGTTCCATATGCTGAACGATTAAGTAGTCGGGAAGCTTGCCACCTAGTGCATTTTCAAGATTACTAAACCATTCGTCCTTAAAATTCTTGTCAACTGTATCAAATACTGCGACCTTTTCATCAAGTATAACGTAAGAATTATACGCCATACCGTTTGGAACAACATATTGCCCTTCAAACAAATCAATGTTATGGTCGTTTACACCAATATATAATATATCTTTTGAAATTTTCATATAAAATCTCCTTGTTTTAGCCTATGCTATTATATCAAAGAGCACCTAAAATGTCAATTTTTATTTGCCTTATTTGCTCTTAAATTATACCAAATAGCAAAAGCAACCAAAAAAACAAAGTTTACTATTGAAATAATAGAAGCGATAGAATAAGATGTCCCGTAACCTTGCACGCCAACGCCGTTATCTATTATCGTCCCGATAAGCGTGGGCACTATTCCCGCAACAAAAGCAGCAATAGCGTTGGAAGACGCAAGATAACTGCCCGAATTAACTACGCTGTTCATCTTAAACGCAATAACGCCACCAAAAACCGCCCTTCCACCTGACGTAGCGCCCAGATATACGGCAACTAAAATTATACTTAACACAATATTGCTTGTAAAGAAAAAGCAAAGTAAAACTATACCAACTAAGCTTACAAAGTAAAATATCGCACTTACTGTTATAATATTTTTGCGTTTTTCGCACTCGCTAATCGAATATATTGAAAACACACCAGATATTAACGGAACAAGCAACGTTACAAGTATTGAAAATTCTTGTGGCATACTAAACACGTCGTGCAACATATTAGGCACCCAATTGAGCACACAATAATAAACCGTATTGCCCAAAAAAGATATTAAAAGCATCACCGTTATATAAAAAATTTTACCTTTTTGTGAAGAAATTTCTATATATGGTTTAATTTTTTCACTACTTTTCTTAGGAGTTACAATATCGTAAACGTAAGCGTGGGAATAACTTTTCATTCTCTGCACGGACAAAAAGAAAAATATAATTGATAATAAAAATAACGCCCCAAGCAAAATAAACGGCACGTTCCATAAACCGTTTCCAACAAAAAGTGCAGGTATGCCATAAGATATAACTCCATACAGCACAGTGCCACCAGTCATCATTTTATTAGCAAAAGGAAGCATTTTATTAGGGACGTATTTATTCAGCACCGCCATACACCCTGAATATACCCCCGCTTGCATAACACCATTTATCGCGCATATTAGATACATAAATTCAATGGATTTTGCAAACCCCAACATCGCAGTTAAAAATGCAGACACCCCTGCCGTTACAGTTAAATATATTTTAAGATTTATTCTACCCATAAATAGTGACAAAATTAACTGCGCGACTGCATACGTTATAAAATAATATGTCATTGCAAGACTAACCTGAGTCCTACTTACCGAAAACACGCCTTGCAAAACAACCAACTCAGCAGTATACACGTTTTTTGAACCCATCATTAAAACGTACATAAAAACACTAGCAAATATTAAAACTTTTGCACGGCTATTTCGTTCTTTTTCAAATTTATTTTGCTCTATAACTCCTTCCATAAAACACCACTTAATGAGTTTTAAATTATTATAAACCAATCGAACGTTTAAATCAATTAATTTTATAATCAATTTTTAATATCATTAAATTTTGACATGAAAAAACAGCCGTTCGGCTGTTTTTTTATTTTATATATTTGCTATCTTTACACAGGGATATTGCATAACTTCACAAACGGCTTCTTCGCCACTAATATTGCAGTCCCAAAGCAGTTGAGCGTATACAGCAGAAGATAAGGGAATTTCTTTTTCAAACATTCCGTCTTCTAAAACCATTTGAACGTTTAAGTTGTTCCTAACGTCCACTACGCCTTTTATTATTTGTTGAACGTAATCGGAAAATCTTATCCAAAGTGCTTGACGCATTTTTAGAATTCTTTGTTTTTCTTTTGTACGGTTTTCAATAAAACTTTTACTCTTTTCGCCAAGTATAAGATTTTTTTGTTGGTGATGGAAATTAGTCCAATCAAGCGTGCAAACGCCTTTTACAACCATACCAAACTTTTCATCGTTAGAACGCAAACGGCAAATAGTTTTTGTAAATTCAACGGTTTTATCAACGGGTTCAACACTGTCGTTAAAAAGATGGTCGGTACGATTTGAGTGGAACGGAAACACCCCGCAGTTTTCCCACACTATCATAACACGTTTGTCTACCTTTTTGATAAATTCAAGACGGTTTTTAACTGAGTCTGAGTGCAAACCGAACTGAATAAGTAAATTAGGATATTTTTCAAGCAGTGCACTTGCCGTGTCATTCACTAAATTCACAACCGTTTCAGCAATAAGTTTACCGTTAATATACTCTTTTTGTAGTTCGGTACAAGACTGAAAATATATTCCGTCACCTTTTATACAAGCGTATTCGCTCTCATACTTTTTGATAATTTCGTGCTTTAATGCCGTAAGCGATTGCTCATCCATACCCATTGAATAGTTGCAGTTTACACCCCAACCCCAAGCAAAGCCCCATATTACTTTTATGCCAAGTGAGTGTGCATAGTCAACCACTTCGTTTGCGTTTATAGGTGCGTAATCGTTCCATATAACTATTTGATTAAGTTTAAGCATAACCATATTATCAAAAAACGCCTTGTAATCATAAATACAATGCCCCCAAGTCCATATAGCACGCTCTTCAATAGACGGCGAAGATACAACTTTCCACTCAGGCGCTTTTTTATTAAACGCCGTCTTAAAATACTCATCGCTTTCCATATCACCACGGCCAACCTTGAATATTATATATCCGCAATACTTATTGACAAAATCGACTGCGCCGTATAGCACACCGTGTTCATCTGCCCCGCAAATAACCATAACTTGACAATCATTGTTATAAGGGCTATCCTTTATTTGTATAGAATAACCTTGTGGTGCTGTCGGTAAAGTAATTTGACCATTATCAATAAACTCTTTAATTATGCAATTATCTTCAACGCTTCCCAAAATTATAAGATTGTTTTCTTTTACAAGTTCTTCACAAACTTCATCGGCCTTGTAAAAAGAAATATAGTCTTTATACAAATCAAAAACTGCTCCGTTGATAAGATTTAACGCCCTTTTTTGAAGCCCTTCATATTTTCCGTAAACAACTATCCAACGTTTGCCGTCCATAATTACCACCTTTTTTACCTTTTCTTATATTTTAATATGCTTGCCACTATTTTACAATATCAAACCTTTGCAATTATAATATCATTTTTTGTCATATCAAAACTTGATAATTGTTGACATATACAAAAAGTTTAAGTATAATTTAAGTATGCTTATAAAAAACAAAACTTTATCGTCTTACGTTGTACACAAAGACTACATAAATTTTTCAACGGGTGAACTTTTGTCCCCTATAAAAACCCAAAACTATTTTTTAGTTCAGGTTGCGGACTCTTACTACGTTCACGGTGGCAAAATTAAAGACCACCGTCAGTTTTGCGACGTAGAAATTACACAAGTTACCCACAATAAAATCCGCTCTGCAACAAACGGTATAAATTGCACGGTAAACAAATCCGATTGTTATTTATCCTTAAACGATGATTTGCACAATATTTCTCACGATGGAAACTGCCGTTTTCAAACGTTGGCGTTTAACGTTAAAACCGATAGTCCACAATACGCACTTTTTTTGCAATTAAAGGAAAAATTCAAAAACGCTAACAAGCGTATTTTTAAGAATACTTATATTGACACGCTAATACTTGAAATTCTAAACAACGTTTATACAGATAACCCCAACTGTACTTTTATGATTGATGCGTGTATAACTCACATCTTACTAAAACTACTTGATAGCGATAGCAACCATAAATTCAATTTAATATCTTCAAAAGACCTTTTACCCGACCTTTCAATCTATATCGACAAAAATTTTTTAAGTATTAATTCGCTTGAACAACTGTCTGATATTTTTGGATATTCATACGCTTATCTTTGCCGTATTTTTAAAAGACAGTACGGGTACGGTATACAAAACTACTTTTTATCGAAAAAAATGGAATACGCTAAGAAAAAGTTATTAGAAAACGCAACCGTTAATGAAATTTCTGAACAACTCAACTATTCAAGTCCTTATAATTTCTCACGGGCATTCAAAAAACACTTCGGCATAAGTCCTACTGACTTAAAAAAGTTAAACACAACTATTACAAAGGAAAAGATTAGATAAAATGAAAAAACTTTTACTATACATACTTACGTTTACTTTTTGCTTTACTTCAATATTTATATCTGCGTGCAAACGTGAAATAGTTGAACTTGGCGTGCAACTGACTGAAAGATTTCCCAACGGCGACGTAGCACGATGCGTTTGGGACATATACCATAAAAACGACAAACTATACTTAGGTAGTGGTGATTACGGTATAAATTCAGGACCTACCGATATTTATGCTTACGATTTAATAGAAAATCAATTTGTTCTAACAGGTAGTGTACAAGATGAAGCAGTATTGAAGTTTATTGAAGTAAATGATACATTATTCACTCCCGGAACTGACCCACAGGAAAGTTGGGCATTAGGGAACTACTATGAACTATCTGACAACGGCTGGGAAAAACACCGAGTACTCCCCAACTCAATACACGCCTTTGATATGATTGAGTTTAACGATAAAATTTACGTTGCAATCGGAAGCGACAGCGGTTACAGTCCACTTGTTGTATCTAATGACGGTGGTATAACTTTTGAACACGTTGATTTTTATAAAAATGGAAAGGTGTTGACACCCTTGACATCCCCAAACTTTTCAAGATGTTATGACTTTTTTACTCTAAAAAACCAACTTTACGTTATAATGGTTCACTTTTATTCTGATTATAACGATTTTGAAATATATCGCTTAGAAAATGACGCAATGCAATTTTATTCAAGTGCAGATACTTTCAACTACGGAAACCGAGCAAGCGTTAGATTAGTAACTGCTTGCAATGAATATAACAATTTACTTTATCTCTCAACGGACTATCTATACACAAGCGTTGACGGAGATATCTTTAATAAATTAAAACTACCAAATGACCAAAAAGTAAGCGATTTTTTTATTGAAAAGGATACTATGTATATTTTAAGTTATTTGCACACAGATAACAAAGATTTTGAAACTACAATATATGCCCTTAATCTTACAAGTGGTCAATTTAAATCAGTTTGGGAATTTAATTACCAAGTCCCGCCATTGAGTTTTGTCAAAGTTAGCAACAACATTTATATTGGTATGGGCAATAAAAACGCTCCGAACGAAAAAAACGGTGCATTGATTAGAATCGATTTGTAATAAAATTTCATCACGATAAAACAAAAAGTCCGACTTTCGTCGGACTTTTTAATTTTAGTTTAATTATTTGTTTTCTTCTTCGGCAGGAGCTTCGCTATCTTTGTTCTTTTTAGCTAACTTCTTTTCCATTTTAAGTCTTTGCTTTTCAGCTTCAGCAGCAGCTTTTGCTTCTTCTTCTGCAAGTTTTGCAGCAGCTTCGGCAGCCTTTGCAGCAGCTTCTTCTTCACGCTTAGCTTGCAATGCTTCGATTTCCGCTTTGTTTTCTTCGCTACGAGCAAGGATAGTAACTTCGGTATCCTTATCGAAGATGTGGCAGTGTTCGATGTCAAGCGCAATCTTAACTGTGTCGCCAGCCTTAGTGATTGACCTTGAATCAACTTTTGCAGTAAGGTTACTTACGTCGTCAACGATACTCTTGATAGATTCTTCGCCTTCGGGCGCAATTTCAGACCTTGTCTTGCAGTAAAGTAGTGTTTCAGAACCCAAAGCTTCAACAACGTCAACTTTAACTTCGATGCACTGTCTCTTAGCATCGCTAACCCATGCTTGTTCATCGTGAATATCTTCAGGTCTAATACCAAACACGATTTCTCTATCGGTGTTAAGATATTTGTCAAGATTTACGATGAGGTCAACCTTTTCCTTGGGGAGAAGAATTTTTTCTAAACCGAATTCAACGTATACTTTGCTCTTGGTTCCGGTAAGTTTGCCGGTAAAGAAGTTCATTTGAGGCGTTCCGATGAAGCCTGCAACGAACTGGTTAATCGGGTAATCATAAAGATTGATAGGAGTATCAACCTGTTGCATAAAGCCGTCTTTCATAACTACGATTCTAGTACCCATGGTCATAGCTTCAACTTGGTCGTGGGTAACGTAAATGAAGGTGGTTGCAAGTCTGTTGTGGAGCTTGGTGATTTCCGTTCTCATTTGTGAACGAAGTTTTGCGTCCAAATTTGAAAGCGGTTCGTCAAGAAGGAATACCTTAGGTTCACGAACGATTGCACGACCAAGCGCAACACGTTGACGTTGACCACCAGAAAGAGCCTTCGGCTTTCTTGAAAGGTACATTTCAATACCAAGAATTCTTGCAGCTTCTTTAACCCTTTGGTCGATTTGGGCTTTGGGCATTTTTCTAAGTTTAAGACCAAACGCCATATTATCGTAAACAGTCATGTGAGGATACAATGCGTAGTTTTGGAAAACCATTGCAATATCCCTATCCTTAGGAGCACGGTTGTTTACGAGAACGCCGTCAATGTAAAGTTCGCCGGCAGAAATTTCTTCTAAGCCTGCAATCATACGAAGCGTTGTTGATTTACCGCAACCAGAAGGTCCAACGAATACGATAAATTCTTTGTCTTCAATGTCAAGGTTGAAGTCCGTAACAGCGGTAACGCCAGACGGATAAACCTTGTAGATGTTTTTTAAGTTTAAACTTGACATAATTTTCCTCCGTGGTGCAAAATCGCACCATTTGTTTTTACTATTATATTTTACTACATTTTGCTCTATTTTACAATGGGCAAATGTAATAAATAAACTTTTCTATTATGTATAAAATGCACAAATATCAATCTAGTTCGTCCAAAGTTAGTTCGTAAGCGGGTGCAAACTCTTTTAAGTAGTAGTCAACTTCCGCAACTTTCATTGCTTTAAGTTCACTGCCGATTGATGACTTCGCTTTTTTAAATTCCGAATTACCTGCCTTTACTTCTTCAACGCACTTTAAGTATGCCGACAGTCTATCTGCACACTTGACGAGTTTATATTCAAAAGAACTTTCATCGGGGATTATTAGTGGCAAATAATCTTCTTTAAGCGTTTCGGGTAGCATATTTAAGAGTTTTTCGCACGCATTCTTTTCCAAGTCTTTATACGCCGATTTAATTTCAGGGTTAAAGTACTTTATAGGCGTTGGCAAGTCGCCCGTTATAACTTCGCCAACTTCGTGATACTGTGCAAGTAGCACAACTTTATTTATATCAACGTTGTTTCCCATAATTTTATTGCTGATAAGCGCAAGTGCGTGCGCAATGACTGCAACCTGCTGGCTGTGTTCCATTATATTTTCTTCACGGACAGAACGCATAAGCGACCAACGCTTGATAAATTTCATTCTGTTTAAAAAGGCAAAAAACTTAAACATTATATATATCCCCTTTTGTATCAATTTTTTTACAAATATTTTTTTGTTGGATTTACATTTTATCATATATTTTTGCTTGACGCAATAAAATAAAAGTGATATTATGAGTTCAATAAAAAATTTTAATATTCGCTATGGGTGCCGCAAGGCTGAGATTATACCATTTGAATCCGCAAGATAATGCTTGAAGGAAATGCAAATTATAACGCTTTATTTAGCGCACCCAAACGGGTGCGCTTTTGTTTTTAGGCTAGTAGCGAATAAAGGAGGACATTATGTCAAATTGGTTCACTGACACAGGCTTACAGGACGACGTATCGCTTCAAACAGACGCCCTAAAAGCCATCATTGCAGGATTAAGCGAATCTATGTTGTGGGTTGCGCTTGCACTTGTAGCAATACTTGTTGTGGTTGGAATTGTAATTAATTTTAAATTTCACAGCAAACTCGGTTCATTTTTAAAATTAGCCGTATCTGTATTAGTAGGCTTTGCCATTTCGTTAATAGGCATGATGCTAATATTGCAAATCGGCAGGCTCTCACTTAAAAATGAAATCAACTTAAACTTCTGGCTATGGATTGGCTTTGCTATTACTTGTGTTGTTACTTTTACTGTTTGTTCATTGCTGAAAGTTTTCAAAAACAAATATTTTAAGATTACAACCATTATATCCGCCGCCATTGTAGTTGCTTATGTAATCGTTCTATTTTGCCTATACCCCACAGAAAGCGATTATGCTCCCATAAACGGCAACAATGCACTATACATAATTCTTTCTGTATTTTTAGTTGCGTTAATTGCTATACTTGCTTTTTCGTTCGACCGCAAAAAAACAAGCGAAAACAATACCAAACCTTTAACTTATGCAGGTATATGTATAGCTATTGCATACGCTCTTTCTTATATTAAATTCGGTGGTGGTCCACAAGGTGGCTCTATCACCCTTGCAAGTATGCTACCCATTATGCTTTACTCATATATTTTCGGTGCAAAAAAAGGTGTTCTTGCAGGATTAGTTTACGGGGTATTGCAGTGTATACAAGACCCACAAATTTACGAACCATTGCAAGTAATGTTAGATTACCCCATAGCTTTCTCTGCATTAGGTTTAGCCGGTATTTTTAGAAATTGTAAATTCCTTAGAGGCAACAAAATTCTTGAATTCCTTTTAGGTATTATTTTAGCAGGCATTATGCGTTATGCTGCTCACGTTTTAAGCGGATATTTTGTGTTTTATTCGTACGCTGCTTGGAGTGATAGCGTTGCATTACAAGCATCACCGTTACTTTACAGCATAGTTTATAACACCATAATATTAATCGATACTGTTATAGACGTTGTTGTAGGGTTTTTACTATTCTCTTCCAAGTCTATGTTACATCAAATAGAAACTATAAACCCTAATTATTCGCAAAAAAATTAATAGCAAATTCAACACATATCCCCGTGTTGCGTCCTTGCAACACGGGGATATTTTTTAATTATTTTTCGTACACAACAAGCGCTTGACCGTAATCAATATCATATTCAACCACACAATCCATAACAACGTTGCTTATTCCACGCGTATCGGCTGTGGTCAGCGTAAGTTTATTTAACGGATAATACAGCCCGTTTGAACAGTTAAACTTACAATCACCACCGTAAGGAATAAACGATAACGTACTGCCTTTTTTAGTAAAAAGAGCGCCTTTTTTGTCTATTAGTT
>JAZNFN010000045.1:0-4067 GCA_045576035.1 Christensenellaceae bacterium | reverse complement strand
TCGACGGACAAGGAAACTTCGGTACGGTGGACGGCGACGGTGCTGCTGCATATAGATACACGGAAGCAAGGCTTGAAGCACTTTCGCTTGAACTATTGCGTGATATTGATAAAGATACTGTTAAGTTTAGTCTTAACTTTGACGATACGCAAGAAGAACCCGACACTTTGCCGGGTAGATATCCTAACCTTTTGGTCAACGGTACTACGGGTATTGCAGTTGGGCTTGCAACAAACATTCCGCCACATAACTTAGTTGAAGTTATAAACGGTACCATTGCGTATATTGATAATCCTAAGATTTCGCTTAAAAATATGATGACGCACATAAAAGCGCCCGATTTTCCAACGGGTGGATATATCGTTGCGGGCGAAGAACTTGAAGAAGCGTACAAAACGGGGCGTGGTAAGATTAAAATTAAAGCGCGTGTCAATATAGAAAAGGATACGGGGGATAAGCAAAACCTTATTATTTCAGAACTACCGTATCAAGTGAACAAGGCAAATCTTCTTAAAAAGATTGCTGACTTAAAAGAAGATAAAAAAGACCTTTTGGGTGGAATAGCGGACGTTGTTGACGAGTCGGATAGAAACGGTATGCGCGCCGTTATTAAACTAAAAAAAGACGCTGATGCAAAGGCTATTTTGGCATATTTATACAAGAATACCGATTTAGAAACAAGTTTTGGTATCAATATGGTCGCAATAGCCGACGGTAAGCCTTGTCAGTTGGGGTTACTTGATATTATAAGTTATTACGTCAACTATCAGCGTGAAGTCGTTTTAAGGCGTACCAAGTTTGATTTAGAAAAAGCAAAAGAACGCGCACACGTTTTAGAAGGACTTATAGTTGCCGTTAAAAACATTGACGAAGTAATTAAGATTATAAAGGGCGCAGACAACACTGCTGATGCCCGTGCAAAACTTCGTGCACGCTTCGACCTAACCGAAGTTCAAGCAAACGCCATACTTGACTTGCGTTTGGCAAGATTAACTAAGCTTGAAGTTCATAAACTTGAAGAAGAACTTAAAGAACTTAAAAAACTTATTGCTGAACTCAGTGAAATAGTTGCAAGTAAAGCAAAACAAATGCACGTTGTTAAGAGTGAACTTAACGCAATAAAACGTAAGTTTGGCGAAGACCGTCGCAGTAATATTATAATGGGCGGTAAAGAATTAGATATTCAAAGCGTTGAAAAAGAACTTAAACAAATCGACGATTTCGTGGTGGCGTTTACCGAAGGTAAAGCGTTTAAGAAAATGACCGAAAAGAACTTTAAAATGAGTGATAAAAAGGTCAAAGACAATGCTAACGCCGACGACTTTATTAAATTTTACACTAAGGCAAGAAGTGACCAAACGTTGCTTGCATTCACTAACCTTGGCAACTGCTGTAAGATTGATATGGAAGTTGCACCAGAATGCCGTTACCGTGATAAAGGGCATAAGTTTAATGCGGTTGCAAAAGAAGTTGCAAGAAACGAATACCCCGTTGCTTTCTTTGCGGTTAGCGAAGACAAACTGCCCGACGGACACTTGCTATTCTTTACCAAAGACGGCTTGATTAAAAAGACTGAGTGGAGCGAATATAATCTCTTAAAACCGTACTATCAAGCAATTAAACTTAAAGATGGTGACGAACTTGTTTCGGTTGAACAAGACTTAAACGAAACAACCATTGCTTTCGTAACTAAAAACGGTTTGGCGCTCAATGCGTTAAAGGACGATATCCCCGTTCAAGGTAGAGTTGCGGGCGGTGTTAAAGGTATAAATCTAAACAAGGGCGATTCAATAGTTTTCGTTTCGCAAATAGACGAAGAAGGTGAATTCGTAATCGTTTCGGACGGCGGTTGTTATAAACGTGTAATCGCTGCTGAAATTGAACCTATGGCAAGGTATAGAAAAGGCATAAAAATAGTAGAACTTGGTAAAAACGGATTAGTCGTTTACGCTTCGTACGTTAAACAGCCTTATGATATCGCAGTTATTGATACGTTCAGCGTTGCATTTACAGTAAATACCGAAGACATATCTATTGAAGGAAGAACAACTAAGGGCAAAACTCTTAAAAATGAAAATAAAAAGCGCTTGCCCGAAAAAGTGTTTAGAGTGTTTGAAGAATAATTAAATTAAACTATAAATATTGCGTTGCAATATTTAAAATAAAAAATCGCTATGTACGGCGATTTTTTATTTTTATATAAAAATCAAAGAAAGTTGAGAAATTGTTGACACGTCAACTTTGATGTGGTATAATCAAAATATACTTGTAGTTAAAGTATAAATTAAAAAAGGTGTGTAACTATGCAAGAAGGATTTAAGTCGTTCAGTATTTATATTTCTACCATAAACAGAAATATTAGAAGATTAAAAACTGAAATTATGGCAAAGTACGATTTAAAGTGCCCACACGTTTCAAGTTTTTATTACCTATATACTGACGGACCACTAACGGCAAAAGAACTTTGTGACCTTTGTCAAGAAGATAAAGGTGCTCTTTCACGTTCAATCGATTATCTTGAAAAGGAAGGGTTTATTGAAAACGTTCAAAAGGGAAGAAAGTATAAAGTTCCGCTAAGCCTAACCGAAAAAGGCAAGGTTATAGGTAAATACCTTGTTGGTAAAATTGACGAATATTTTATCAAAGCTAGCGTGGGACTTTCAGAAGCCGATAGAGCGGCGCTTTTTAAGGGATTAGCAACCGTAAGTGAAAATCTTGAATCTATCGTTACGCATGATGACTAAATTTTGTTTAAAGGAGATTGTTTATGAAGTGTTTAGTTTCGACTGATACGTCTTGTCTTATAAATTATGAAGTTTTGAAAAAATACGATATAAGCGTTTTTGCGCTCAACGTTATTGTTGACGGTCAAGAGTATCTTGACGGTATCACCATTGACCAACCAACACTTAGGGACGCTATGCGTTCGGGTAAGAACATTAAAACTTCAACCCCACCGCTTGGCGAAATTATTGAATATTTTGAAAATCTTTTTAGTAAAGGTTACGATAGAATTATTCACTTTACCATATCAAGCAAACTATCGTCGATGTACGACCTTTTCTGTAACGTTGCAAATAATAATTTCCCTGGCAAACTTTTTGTGGTGGATTCTTATGCGCTTTCATCAGTTATGCTCTCACAAGTGTTCCTTGCTTATGACGAAATAAATAAGGGGACTTCATGCGAAGATGTTATTAAACTTTTGGAAGAAAGAAAACTTGATAATGTTGTATTATTTATTCCCGAAAATTTAACTGCGCTTAAAAACGGCGGTAGAATTTCGCCAGCGATTGCGCTTATCGGAAATATGCTTGGTATTAAACCTGTTATATCGCTTAAAGACGGTCAGCTTGAAAAGGAAGGGACAACAAAGCACGTTAAAAGAACCATTTTAGACGGCGTTCAATCATTTAAGGAAAAATATCCCGTAAGCGACTATGATTACACTGTGGTAGAATTTGATGCTAAACCCGAAGTTATGGACTATTTATATAATTCAATTAATGAAATTTTAGTTGAAGAAGGTTTTGTTAAAGGTATCGTGCCCATCAACGTGTGCGCGCACTGCGGTCCTGGAACTATCGGTGTTGTTGTGTCTAAAAAAATTAACGGCAAATCAATAAAAGATTTTTTATGATTTACAATAGGAGAAAATAATGAGCGTAACTATTAAACAAGTAACGACCAAAGGGGATTTAAAAAAGTTTATAGATTTCCCTAATAAAATGTATAAAAAAGTTGAACCGTACGTTCCGTTTTTGTTTACGGATGAAATGGCAACTTTTACACCAAAGAAAAACCCCGCTTATGAATTTTGTGAAACAAAATTGTTTTTAGCGTATCGTGATAAAAAAATAGTGGGCAGAATTGCAGGACTTATAAACCACGCAGCAAACAAAAAGTGGGGCGAAACGGCGATTAGATTTACCCGTTTTGACTTTATTGACGATTTTGAAGTTTCGTCAGCACTCTTCAACGAAGTTGTGAAGTGGGGTAAAGAATGCGGATTCAATAAAATTATGGGACCTATGGGCTTTACCGATATGGACCACGAAGGTATGCTT
>JAZNFN010000044.1:0-4852 GCA_045576035.1 Christensenellaceae bacterium | reverse complement strand
TCCTAAAAATGCGTAAACGCATAGTCGCATACCTTATCAAAAATATCTTTGTATTTTTGTTCACCTGTATGCTTATAAAACATAAGCGACGCTATAACCGTTTCGTTATGTTGCCACCAAAGTTTCATATCGTGTTCGTATGCTTCAACAGGCAGTCCTAAAATATCCTTAAAATAAGTAATACCACCAAATTCTTTATCAACTGCATTATCTAGCCAGAACGGAACACAACTAGAAAGTAATTCTTCCCTAAACTGATTATACCTTTTTTCCATAAAAACCCCTAATTTTATAAATTCGATTTTTACCACAATTTCCAAATATGTAGCGCAAAATTATAACAATTCTTTCCCTTTTGATAATTCGCCAATCTTAACCGTTTTACCAGCAGTAGCGATGTAATTTTGTCCATTTATCGTTAAATATACATCAATTGCACTACTGTTTTCAACAAAACGATTGTCCACGGAAAACTTCAAAGATTCAAAAGCACGCACATAGTTATAAATTTCACCCGTAGTAGCATACCACACGTCTTGCCTATTACCCAACATTTCACCAAGTTTTTCTAAAAGATGCCAACTATCATCTATTGCATATTCGGTGCTATGTCCCCAAAGCAAAAACCATTTGGGCGTTTTCCTAAACCAATCGTAACCGCCTTCTTCAATAGAAAAATCCGAAAATTCTTTTGCTAATTTTAAAAGACGTTCATCCTTTTGATGACAAGTAGGATTTAACGTTATCCAATCGGTTGGAAGTTCAAACGAATAAGTATCATCACAAGTGCGTGAATACTCAATTCCACAGTCCTTAACAATTTGTTTTGTTTCATTATCAAACGAGCCACCATACGGATACGCCATACCCTTAACGACCTTGTTAAACGCTTTTTCTATATCGCACCTATCCGAAACAACTTCGTTAATTGCAACTCCACGCTCAACGCCAACAAGTGGAACGTGATGTTTGCCGTGTACGGCAACTTCATTGTCAGACCTTTGATATAATGCAACACATTCATCCAAAGTCAAACGGGTATGAATGCCGTATTCTTGCGGTGAACTTGCAAGTAGTCCGCTATTAATGTTAAAAGTTCCCTTAAATGAATATTTATCCATTACGGAAATCAATTTTTCATCGTATTTTAACCCGTCGTCAAAACTTAGCGTAAACGCCTTCACCTTAAATTGAGGAAAGCGCAATATTGCCTTATTCATTTTATCCTCCACCTAAAAAACAACTAATCGCAAAAAGCAAAGCATTAAAAAACGCTTTGCTTTCTTAATTAAAACTTATTTTTCGTTTTTGTAAATTTCCTTAAAGTATTTATAAGTGTCAACCTTTAATTCACCACAAGCCGCTTCATCACAAGCAATGATTCCGTCTGGGTGCATTTGAAGTGCGCTTATAGTCCAAGCGTGGTCAACGCCACCTTCTACACAATGACGAAGCGCACGAGCCTTATTGTGTCCGCTAATTAAAAGCATTACTTGTTTAGAATCACAAACCGTACCAACGCCAACAGATAGTGCCGTTTTAGGAACTTTATTAACGTCGTTATCAAAAAAGCGTGAGTTTACAATCAAAGTATCTTCGGTAAGCGCACGAACACCCGTTCTTGACGTAAGTGAAGTAAACGGTTCGTTAAATGCAATGTGTCCGTCAACACCACTTCCACCCATAAACAAATCAATACCGCCGTATGAAGCAATTTTATCTTCGTAGCGTTTACATTCTGCTTCTAAATCTTTTGCCATACCGTCTAAAATGTTGATGTTTTCAGCAGGAATATCAATGTGATTAAAGAAATTGTCGTGCATAAAGTACCAATAACTTTGGTCGTGGTCTTTTGGCAAGCCAACGTATTCGTCCATATTAAAAGTAACAACGTTCTTAAAAGTAACTTTACCCTCTTTGTTCATTTCAATCAACTTTTTATAAACGCCAAGCGGAGAAGACCCCGTAGGTAGTCCAAGCACAAACGGACGATTTTCTTTGTGGTTGTTTATTGCGTTAGCAATATGGTTAGCTGCCCATTCACTCATTGATTGATAGTTGTGTTTAATAATTAATTTCATTTTATATTACTCCTTAATAATTTTAAGTTTTTTTAAATTATACAACTAATTAAAAAATTTGTAAAGGCATTTGAAATATTTTAAATAAAAAGGTACAAGCTAAAAAATTTAGTAAGCAATATGCGCCCTTTCATTATCTAATAAAGTGTAATGAAAAAACGAATCAGCAAAGAGTGATTCGCTTTTCGTTTGCCTAACACTTATAAAATAGCTGTCAATTGAACCTATCGCTTAGCCCAACGATTGGAGAAGCTAAAACCATATATGATATAAATTTTGTTACCTGCTACTTATTTGTAAGACTTGCCGTTCCGTCCGTGCAACTTACTGCTTTTGCGGAAACGTAATAATTCCACATCCCACCTTTCGTCACTTTCTCCCATTGCGCTTTCGTGCCTTTAAAACTAATCGTCGTCAAGGCACGACAATAAGAAAATGCATTTGAACTAATAACCGTCACCGAAGAAGGAATTGAAACGCTCGTCATATCCCTACAACCTTCAAATGCGTACATCCCGATACCCCTTACGCCATCGGGAATTGTTATGCGCTTCAAACCACTACCTCTAAAAGCAAATTCACAAATACGCTCCAACTTCCCCAAAAAACTTACGTTTACCAATCGAGAACAGCCCTCAAATGTGCGTGCGCTAATTTGCATTACACCGTTAGGTATAACAACGCTTTGCAAACTTTGACAACAACGGAACGCACCTATTCCAATATTTTTCAGCGAAGCAGGCAAATTAATTCTTGCAAACCCACAATAACCAAATGCAGAATTGCCGATACTTTCCAATCCGTCGGGAAGTATTACACTTTTTAAATTAGCACAACTATAAAAAGCGGAATTGCCGATACTTTCTAATCCGTCGGGAAAACTTACACTTTTTAAATTATCGCAATCATAAAAAGCGAAATTGCCGATTGCCTTACAATTACTTTCCACCACAATGGTTGCTACATCTTTAGAAAGATATTTTGCCAAATACACATACAAGTTATTTTCGTTACCCAAATACTTGGCGTCGCCTTTTTCCGTATACTCTAAATTTTTGCAATCGGAAAACACTTTCGCATTAATGTTTATCATACAATCAGGAATGCTTAGTTTCGTCAACTTTTCACATTGGTCAAAAGCATTTTCCCCTATTTCCTTTACGGGTTTTCCGTAATAACTTTCAATAATTACCACTTCCGTCTTATCTTCTGGGCAATCAGCAACAATATAATAACTCTTATCTTCAGAAAGTTCTATCGTCAAATCCGTTTCTGAACAGACAAAAGAACTCGGTGCGCTTTGAGCGCATGAAACAAGCCCCATTGAAAACATAGCGACAATCGCACTCAAAATAATTAGCAAAACAGAGTCCAGTTTTTCTTTTATCATCATTGCTCCTTCTTGTCATTTTTCAAAGATTAATATAATTATACTCGCTTTTATACACAAAGTCAATAAAAAATCAAAGTTCAGTTCTTAACAAATATGTTCTGTAAAACGGAAATTTAGCGCGATGCAATTAAGTTAATTAACTTGCATAAAATCATTACAACGTAATGTATGTAAGCAACGCAAAATAAATACGCATACGTCAATTACATGCACGCTATGCGTGATTACCTATCAATTCTTGCGAATTTGACATAAAAAAAGACTTACAAATTGTAAGTCTTTTTTTGACTGCCCTATAAGTTTTTTAATAGCTAAACCCCACTATATGCAGAGAAGCCACCATCAACGGGAATTACCGTTCCCGTTACAAATCCACTTGCGCTATCGTCCGATAACCACAATAGTGTTCCTATTAAATCGGTTATTTCACCAAACTTTTTCATTGGAGTTGCTGAAAGTATCTTGCCCGTTCTTGCTGTCGGCGTACCGTCTTCATTAAAGAGTAGACCCCTGTTTTGATTGGTTACGAAAAATCCCGGTGCAATTGCGTTACAACGTATACCACACGGTGCAAAGTGTA
This sequence comes from Christensenellaceae bacterium, assembly GCA_045576035.1. Lineage (GTDB taxonomy): Bacteria > Bacillota > Clostridia > Christensenellales > Borkfalkiaceae > UBA1259. The sequence continues at coordinate 798 of JAZNFN010000044.1, read as the reverse complement.
CTGCAAGCCACTCAGTGAAGTTTGATATTCCTGCTTTTGCTGCACTATATGCTGGAATTTTTGTTAGTGGTCTATATGCGTTCATACTTGATATATTGATTATATTTCCGCCCGTTTTTATCATATCGGTTGCAAATACTTGCGTTACCAAAAACGCACTTGTGATATTTAAGTCAAAAACAAATTTTAATCCGCTTTCTTCTAATGCAAAGAAGTCTTTTACGCCTTCTAAATCAGGTGTCATCGTTTCATTATCCGTTGACGCTCTTGGATTGTTTCCACCTGCACCGTTGATTAAAAAGTTTACTGCACCAAACTTATCGTTTATTTCTTTTTTTGCATCTATTATGCTTTGCTTGTCTAGACAGTTGCACTTTACTGCTAGTGCATTTTCACCTATTTCGTCAGCATACTTTTTCGCTGCGTCATAGTTTATATCAAGAAGCGCTACCTTTGCTCCGTTTTCTGCAAGTGCTTTTGCAAACTCACTGCAAATTATTCCACCTGCACCCGTTATTGCCACTACCTTATTACTTAAATCTACCTTAAACATATTATCTACTCTCCTTTAATCTATCTAACATATCCCATACGCCGTTCATATACATTATTCCTAATGCTCTATCGTAAAGTCCGTATCCTGGGCGTACAGTCCCCGCTTTTTCGCCCCATAAGTGTCTGCCGTGGTCGGGACGAATATATCCCTTAAAGTTGTTGTCGTGATATGCTTTTAATATTTCTAATATTCCCGTATCGCCGTCGCAGTCCCTATGACTTGCTTCGCTAAAATCTCCGTTA
>JAZNFN010000043.1:0-5010 GCA_045576035.1 Christensenellaceae bacterium | reverse complement strand
TGATACTGAATATCCTTATGATGAATTAAAAATTTATGCTTCTTACTTTTGTTGGTTTACTGATGAACTTTATAAAATTTTTATCAACTTTGAAAATAAAGAACAAACTTTTTCTCTTAAATTAGATGATGTATTATACTCTATAATTAAATATTATAATATTCCTGTTGATAATCTAGAAAATGTAATGAACGAATGTGAAAATAATTTAAACAACTTTTTTAAAAGTAACAAACTAAAAAAGGTAATTCGTGAATGGAAATTAAAATAATTTTTGAACGATAGTTTTGAGCTTATTTTAAATTTTTAAGTAAAAAAAACAAATGTTCATATAAAAAAGCAAACCAATTAAATGGTTTGCTTTTTTATTAATTAATCATTTTTCAAACTGTTTCCTAAGTAAGTGCCAAAACTAATGGTGGTTTTTTTCTTTGCTACGCTAGAAGATTTGTTATCTCTTCTGCCACCACGTCCGCCCTTAAACGAACCTCGGTTTCCGCCTTTTCTTCCACCGTCTCTTTTTCCGCCACGGTCAGAATGATTTCTGCCTGCGTTATAGGGTTTAGCAAATTCGTCCTTATCGTTAGGAACGATTACAACGTAACGGTTAGGTTCTTTGCCGTCAGATTTTGTCGTTACCGTTTCACTACTTGATAGGGCAGTATGAATAATTCTTCTTTCATACGGACTCATCGGTTCAAGCATAACTTCACGTCTCATTTCAGTTGCTTTTTCTTCAAGTTTTTTAGCAAGTTTAATGAGTGTTTCTTCACGTTTAGTTCTATAATTTTCACAGTCAACAACAACTTTTTTATATTCTTTGTTGCCGATATTAAGCGCAGCACCTGCAAGCACTTGGATAGCGTCAAGAATTTCACCACGGTATCCGATAACGCTTGAAGAATCGTTTGAAACTAAGGTTATAACCGTACTGCCGTCCTTTTCAGAAAGTTCGGTCGTAGCGTTTAATTCCATAATGTCAATAATACCTTGTACAAAGTTTAGCGCCCTTTGTTCGTCATTTTCTTTTTTAATAATTTCGATTTCAACAACTGCTTTGCCTTTTAGTCTACCAAAAAGCCCCTTAACCGGCTCTTCAATAACTGTGATTTTCGCCTCTTCTTCGGTGATATTAAGCTCTTTAAGTCCGATTGACTTAGCTTCTTCCACCGTCTTACCTGTAAATTGCATTTTTATTCCTCCGTGCGCTACTGCGCATAAATTATTTACTTAATTCTACCACGAACGTGCTTTTTGTCCGCTTTACCCGAAAGGAAATCTTCGCCCGTTGCATGAGCAAACTTATCGTCCTTCTTTTTCTTTTCTTCTTTTTTGGGCTGAGCGATTTCTTCTTGCTTAGGCGTATAAACTCTGCCGTGAATACGTCCTGTTTCGGTTACTGCTTTATTCTTTTTAAGTTTTCTGTCAACAATAAAGTTTATAAGGAAAGTTGTCAACATACTAATTATAGAACTTAGCACGATATAGATTGAGAACGCCGCCGTATACATAAAGGCAAATATTGCCATCATAATCGGCATCATCCATTTCATTATCTTTTGAGTTTGAGCGCCTTGTCCGTCAACCGTTTGAAGTTCCATTTGCGCTTTTTGGCTCTTACCCATAATTATTTGCATTAAAAGTGAAGAACCAGCGGTTAAAATTACAAGGATAAAGAATCCGTTAGGTGCATTCTTTTCAGCGTCAAGTTTTGCAGTTAAATTATTATATGCTATTTCACCGATATTGTTTTCACTTTGACCGTAAGCACTTGTAAATGCTTCCCAAGAAGAGTGAACGGGGTGGTCGGTAGATTTATCGGCAACCCAAACGTTTTTAACCCAAAGGAAAGATTTTTCAGTGCTTCTATACTTATCGGCAGACCTTTGTTGCTGAACGTCTTCAACGAACGCCTTTTTGTATTCTTGTGATTTGAAAGTTTCATAAGAAGTTTTTACGTCAGCCTTATAAGCGTTTGCAAGGTCAACTTTATATTCTTCTTTTGATTTTGCACTGTCGCCAGCAGTTTCTTTATAATTTTTATATTCTGCATCAATATTATTAGCAACGTACTTTTGAACTCTTTCGTTATATAAAATTTCAGCCGTTTTTTCTTCGGTAACCGTATATTTTACTTCTTTACCGTTTTCAGTTCTAACAATAGTTAAACTGCTTAAATCTGCGCCGTCAATTAAATAAAAGTTAGGGGTATTGTTCCAAATAACTGTTTCGCCGTTATAGGTACATGTATTTACCATTTTAACGTATCCGTCAGTTGAAACTGTAAGTTTACCCGTCTTTTTATTATCTTCGTCAGTTTCGGTAGTGAAAGTATATTTTATATTAGTATTTTCTATACCTTTATCAGTGCCTTCGCCACCAGCGATAATTTTATCATATTCAAATATAAGTTTACCGTCTTTTTCAATAATATAAGTATTATCGCTTTCAAAACCATCATAAACAACACTGTTATAAGCAACGCTCATATCGTAAAAATATTGTTTATTTTGGAATTGTGAATATGCTTGGAAACCATTGAGTGCAATAATAAAGATAACAAGCGTGATAATGGTCGGTAAACAAGCACCGAACATAGAATAGCCGTTCTTTTTATAAAGCGCCATCATTTTTTGGTTATATAAGTCTTTATTATCAGCGTATTGTTTTTGTAACTTTTCAAGTTCGGGGCGCATTTCTTCCATTTTAACAGAGTTTTTACGCATTGACGCTCTTGAAACGTAATCAAAGGGGAAAGTTACAAGTTTTAGTAATAAAGTAAATAAAACTATTCCACCAACGACACCAACAATTCCAACAAGCCAATAAATAATACTAGCAAAAAAGTCACCCGCAACTGACGGCGGTGTAAAATTGATAATTCCTAATTCCATATTAATATACCCACTTAACTACGCTTTTTTTATCAGGCACTTTGTCAAACCCACCTTTACACCAAGGGTGACAGCGTAAAATCCTTTTTATACCCAAAAAAGACCCGACAAAAAAGCCGTGTTTTAAAATTGCTTCAATCATGTACTGAGAACAAGTAGGAAAATACATACAAGTTCCTTTCGATAAATATTTTTGATAAAACCTTATAAGTTTAATACTTAAAAACTTTAACATCAGTCTATAAATCCGCCCTTTTTAAAAAGAAAACCCATACTCTCTTTAAATGCGTTTAGCGTATATTCTTCTGTTACTTTCGGTATAAAAACAAAAAAGAAGTTTTGACGGAATTCCGGCATAAAACTTCTGAAAGATTCCCTTAAAAGACGTTTAATCCTATTTCTATGCACACTTTTGCCGTGCTTTTTACTAACAGCAAAACCAGCTTTTAAAGAATTTGACGGAAAATATACAACCGTCAAATTCCGTGTAAACAATCTTTTACCTTTATTAAAAACTAGATTGAAATCTTTTTCTTTTTTTAACCTATAATCAAAGGTCATACTAAATTAAGCAGAGAGTTTATGACGACCTTTGTTACGACGTCTTTTAAGAACGTTTTTACCTGAACGGGTCTTCATTCTCTTTCTAAATCCGTGAACTTTGCTAGTTTGTCTTTTCTTGGGTTGATAAGTCTGTTTCATTTTATATGTCTCCTATTTTCAAGATATTTTTTTCTTTTTGCGTTTATATATTGTATAGATATTTTTTTATTTTGTCAATTAAATTAAGCGTTTATTCTTACCGGAAGCACTAAATATAAAAATCCTTGGTTTCCAACGGCTGTAATTATACACGGGTCGATAGGCGTATTTAAGTTTAGTTCGATAAACTCATCGTTTACTATTTTTAAATATTCTGCTAAATATTTGCCGTTAAACGCTATTTGAATATCCTTTCCGGTAAGCAAAACACCCACGTTTTCGTTTACGTTACCTACTTCGGATTTAGCAGATATTGTCATAACTTCTTCTTTAATATCAAACTTAACTACGTTATATCTATCGTTCCTTGCAACGATTGATGCTCTTTCAATACTGCTGAGTAATGCTTGGCGATTAACCGTAACCTTATTTTCAAAAGAATTTGGAAGAATGTGATTATATTTAACGAATTCACCCTCAATAAGTCTACTGATTAAACAGGTGTTTTCAACTTCAACAAAGAGTGAATTTTTTTGTAAATATACTTTAACGGTATTTTCGTCTTTATCAAGAAGCCTTGTTATTTCAGATAGTGCCCTTGACGGAATAACTGCTTTAATATCAGAACTTGCTGAAATATTCTTTTTTACAACAGCCATTCTAAACCCGTCGAGAGCAACCGACGTTAATTCGTTGTTTTGAATTTCAAATAAGCAACCTTTAAGTATCGGTCTACTATCGTCGATAGAGCAAGCAAATGCTGATTTTTCAACAACTTCCTTAAAATCCGCTTGTGAAATTTCAAAATAGCTTCCGTCAGTATCCTTTTCAATTTTTGGGAAGTTTTCAGCAGGAAAAACTTGAAGTTCTGATTCAGAATCAGCGTACTTAATTTGAAGTCCACCGTCAAAAAGCCTACAAAGTTCAATTTGTTCTTTTTCGAGCTTTTTAACAAAATCAACAAAGTATTTACCAACAACGACCGTTTCACCTTCCATCAAAACGTCAGCTTTAATCTTCTTTTCAATGGTTAGTTCCATATCGGTAGCAAGAAGGGTAAGCGAATCGCCCTTTGCCGTAATCTTTATTCCTTCAAGAACGGGATTTGCAGCTTTAACTGATAACGCTTTCGATACCTTTAACACTGCATCAGATAAATCAAGACCGTCGCAAATAAGTTTCATAAATACTTCTCCAAAACTAAAAATTACCTTTTATAAAAAAAATACCAAAAAATCAACTGTTTGTATTATATACGAAATGAAGAAAAAAATCAAGAATTTTTATCTTTATTAGTAATTTTATTTAAATATATATTTAAATTAAGACGTAGCGTCGCTTGCGTGGTTATAGTTATGTTATTTTTATTATTTAAAATTTTAAAAAAAAGTCGTATTAATAATAGAGTGATGTG
>JAZNFN010000042.1:0-3103 GCA_045576035.1 Christensenellaceae bacterium | reverse complement strand
GGTAGAATAATTTGCCGTTGCGAACAGATAACCGAAGGCGAAATAGTGCGTGCTATTCGCACCAACCCTAAGGCTACTAACGTTGATGCTATAAAGCGTAGAACAAGGTCTGGTATGGGTAGATGTCAAGGTGGTTTTTGTCAGCCACAAATTGCTGAAATTATAGCACGGGAACTTAATATTCCGCTTGAAAAGGTTACTAAGAGCGGAAAAAAATCATATTTACTTACGGGGAGAACCAAATGAATCAATTTGACGTTATAATTATCGGCGGTGGTCCTGCTGGACTTGCTGCGGCAATCAAGGCTTATGACAGTGGTGCAAGCGTGCTTATTGTAGAGCGTGAAAAAGTTCTTGGTGGGATACTTAATCAATGTATACACAATGGTTTCGGTCTTACAAGATTTAAAGAAAGTCTTTCAGGACCTGAATATGCGGCAAGATTTATTGATGAAGTTAAAACTCGTGATATAACAGTGTTTACTAATACCACCGTGCTTTCAATAGGTAAAGATAAAACGATTACTGCAATCAATGAAGAACGGGGCGTTTTTACGTTAAAAGCAAAAGCATTAATTCTTGCTATGGGGTGTAGGGAAAGAAGTAAGGGTGCACTCAACGTTGCCGGCACTAGACCTGCTGGGCTTTATTCTGCGGGGACTGCTCAAAAATACGTCAATATCAAGGGGTATATGCCCGGAAAAGAAATCGTTATTTTAGGTTCTGGCGATATAGGTCTTATAATGGCAAGGCGTATGACGTTAGAGGGGGCAAAGGTGCACGCTGTTTGTGAACTTATGCCTTATTCAAGTGGATTAAAAAGGAACATCGTTCAGTGTCTTGACGATTTTAATATTCCATTATACCTAAGCCATACTATAACCAAAATTGAAGGCAAAGATAGGGTTACGGGTGTTGTTATTTCACAAGTTGACCAAAACAAAAAAGTAATTAAAGGTACGGAAAAACATTTTTCTTGTGATACGGTGCTCTTTTCTGTTGGGCTTATTCCCGAAAACGAACTTACAAAGAGTGCGAATATAGATATTTATCCTAACACGAAAGGTGCAATAGTATATGAAAACCGTGAAACTTCGGTTGACGGAATATTTGCGTGTGGGAACGTTTTGCACGTTCACGATTTAGTTGATTTCGTTTCAGAAGAAGCAGAAATTGCGGGCGTTTCGGCGGCGGAATACGCTAAGAACGGAAGTGCTTTGCGTGACGCTGTAAATTGCAGTTGTGGTGATAACGTAAGTTACGTTCTTCCGCAAAAAATAAATAGGAATTGTAAAGGTGACGTTAAGCTGTTTTTTAGGGTTAAAAACGTGTTTAAAAATTGCACGATAAAAGTGAATTGTGGGGGAGACAGTATAGCCGTAAAGAAAAAGAAAATTGCACTTCCTGGGGAAATGGAAACGATTACATTGCCGCAACAAAAGGTCAAGGCGCTTAAAGGTGACGTAACCGTATGTTTGGAGGTGAATAATGGTTAAAGAAGTCGTTTGTACAGAGTGCCCGATGGGTTGCGAAATTAAAGTTTTGATAGAAGATGGAAAGGTGCTTTCAGTTTCTGGCAACACTTGCCCTCGTGGAAAAATTTATGCACAAAATGAAGTGGTTTGTCCTAAAAGGATACTTACGTCTACCGTAAAAAGCGTAGGGGGGAAACTTGTACCTGTAAAAACCGACGCACCTGTAAAAAAAGTAGAGTTGTTTACGCTTATGGAAAAACTTAATACAGTAATTTGTGCCGATTTTGTAAAAATAGGCGACGTTGTTTGCAAGGATTTTGCAGAGGGCGTAAATTTAGTAGTTGCGGGCAACGTTTTTGATTGATTAAACGTTTTCGTTTGTGTTTATTTGATTGATGTGATATAATAAATAAAAATTATAGTTGGTACTGTTAGATGAAAAAGGTGATTTTCTTTGATTTGGACGGAACGGTGCTTGATACCCTTGAAGATATTGCAGATTGCTTAAATCAAGCGTTTTTGCATTTTGGGTATAAGTCTTATCCGTATGAAGTTGTCAGTAAAGCGGTAGGACTTGCTAGCACTTCATTAGTGCGTTCTGTTTTAGGGCAAATTAGTGATGAAAAGGCAAGTGAAATTTGGGATTATTATACGGATATAGTTAAAGTTAAGGGCACGGAAAAAACCAAAGTCTTTGACGGAATGAAAGAAACTATTGAAGGTCTAAAATCGCGCGGTGATATAGTGTGTGCATTTACTAATAAAACAGAAGAAGAACTTTTGCCGTTTATTCCCAAATACCTAACCCAATTAAACTTTGACAAAATATCCGCCGTTGGTGGAACTGATAGATGTAAACCGTCACCAAAAGAAGTTTTAAATATTATTTCGGAATACGGCGTAACGCCCGAAAACGCTTACGTTGTTGGGGACGGGGAAACGGACGTATTAACTGCCATAAACGCAGGGGCTGTTCCCGTGGCGGTGCTTTGGGGTAATAGAAGTAAAGAGCAACTACAAAACGTTGGGGCAAAAAAATTTGCTAAAACGCCTAGCGAATTATTGTCTTTGATAAAATAAAAAAACGAACGGATGCGTATAAAAAACGCATCCGTTTTATGTTTTTTGTGAAATTATACTAAAATAAAACCGAAAATAAATACTGATAGACAGGATAAAATTGCAACGGTTAAAAGTGAGCGTTTGCAAACGGATGCAATAAGAGCAACTGCCGTTCCGATTATTGCAGTTAAAACGTTCCCCGTTTGATAAAAAATATACGGAAAGGTCATTGCTGATAATACTGCGTACGGAACGTAATAAAGCAAGCTTAGAACGTAACGTGACTTAATTTTTTTGCGAAAGAATACGAAAGGTATCATTCGGATAAGGTAGGTAACGCCCGCCATAACGATTATCATAAGTGCCATAACTGTTAAGTCCATTTATGCGTCCTCCTCTGCCGATTTAACGGGGAAGAACGCCGCAGTTACAGCCGATGCTATAATTGCACTTATTATGTACCTAAACCCCTCGGATAAAACGCTAAATATCGGCACGAAATAGAACGTACAACTCAGTGCTATTGAAATGCTGACGGCAACGGCAACGCCCCTTACTTTTATAGT
>JAZNFN010000041.1:0-2282 GCA_045576035.1 Christensenellaceae bacterium | reverse complement strand
TATTTGTGTAAATTTTCTATTTTTCAACTTAATGCAAGTTTCAACTTGGTCGTCAGAGAAATTTGCTATCGCAACAAAAAGTTTTTTGCCTTTTTTATACACTGTTGCACGAAGTCTATCATCACTTAATAAAACAGGATTACGCCTATCCCACCAACCGATAAGTTCACTTTTTACAAGCTTAGTTTTCCCTATTAATTCCCAAACGTTTCTTGGGTCGCCGTTGCTTAGTTCGCCCACCCAACCGAGCCTACTCGTCATACCGAATAGCAATCCTTTCCACGGATTACCTGCGTCCATCATTTCACTCATTACGCCAAACGGCATACCGCTTATTTCTGTTAGCCAATATTCTGGACTGTGTGTTTCATAATTGTAGTTAAATCCTTCACCAACCCAAAGCTTATCAACGTATGGAAATAATGGCGTATATAGCACAGCACAGTTGACCATACCACCGTAATTGTTAAAATGATCCCATGTATGAAAATCTATATAAGTTCCCTCTTTTACGTCAAGGGTTTTTCTCACCCTTTTCATCGTGTCTCTATCGTATGCAATATCGTCAACGTAAATGCCGTCAATATCGGCATTGTCAATCATATATTTTAAGCCTTCAATGTAAAAATTGCAAAGTCTCGACTGCCCGTCGGTTATAATTGCAGAGTCAAAAAAGTCTTTATACTTTTTACCTTTAAGTGGCTGTCTCCACGCCGGAATAACATCGGAGCCAAGCGTTTTTCTAATCCATTCACGAGCTTCACCTTGCCATATAGGACTATCAACCGAATCGTTACTTCTTTGAACTATTTCATAGTCTAAATCACGGAAAGCCTTAAATTCTGGAATATTAATGGTGATTTCACGAATAGTACAGTAAATTTTTGCTTTAACTTTCTTTTTATGACACTTTGCAACGAATTCTTTAAGCGCCTTTTCTTCAACAAACGGATAGTTGATGAAGGGATACAAATCGTTTCCGTGATGAATATTTATCACGTTTGCACCACCTTCTTTTGCACGAGATAGCCACGTATCGCTATCAAACATTGCGTGGAAATAACGGTTGCCAAATTGTTTTACTAAATCTATTTCCTTAAACGGAGTAATTAAAAGTTCAAAGTTAAAATATAAAGTTTCACCCTTTGCTATTTTTCTTTTCCCCGAATAAGCCTTAAATGCACCACGCACACACTTTATTCCGCCTTTACCATTGTTCCCCCAACTATTTGGAACAACCAAAGGTTTATGAACGTAATAAATATTTACAAGTGGTTTTTGATAATTTTCATCCTGAAGCGACACTCTTAACCCGCCATCAGTATCCCCACACCAAAACGCATCTTGATGGAGTTTACTCCATTTCCAATTGAGCTTGCCGTCAAATTTTCCGCCCTTATTACCAAGTCCTACAAAATATGTACGATAACGTTTAGCAAGCGGTATCATAAGTTTTGCATCGCTAATTTCAACGTCATTTTTTGCCGTTAGTTTTACTTCATACCTTATAAAGCCGTCAAATTCGATTCGCCCGTTCACTTCAACGTTAAAATCACAACTTTCCGAACTTGAACAAATTTCAACCTTATCGTTAAACTTTTCAATTTTTTTATCTGAGGCATTGAAAACAGTGTCATCAACAGAAAAAGTTATTGGACTAGAAAGTAGATTTCCATATCGACTGCAAATCTTTCCGCTTTGATTAAACCAACTTTTGATTTGAGCAGGAAAACCCATATTATCAAGAATAATTTCTCTACCAAGAATTTTAACGCTATCACCATTGTTTTCTATGGGTAAAAAAGGAGACGGAACACTATCGTCTATCGCATAGTCAGAGTTAAGCCAAACAAGTTTATTTAATTTGTCACTTTTAATATTTTTATCTATCTTAAATTCAACTCTCTCTTTTTTTACCAAATTTCCATCAACGTCTTCAACGCAAATGAATCCTTGACAGTCCGACTCAACATTAACCCAAAACCATAGTGTTTTAGGCTTGTCGTTTTGCACAGCTACAAGTTTTTTGAAAGGTTTGCCTAAATAATCCTTTCCCTCACAATTAAAACATTGACCGCCTACGGCTTCTAAATATACAAAATATTCACTTGCGACATTTGAAACCAATTCAAGATTAAAAATACCAACTTTATCACACGCAACTTTTTGAACTTCATTAAAATTTAACTTTACCATTGTAGCACCTCAGTAAAAATTTTATTAAATTTATTTTAACAAAATAAAGATTCTCAGTCAATACAAATTTATAAATAAATTTTACA
>JAZNFN010000040.1:0-9808 GCA_045576035.1 Christensenellaceae bacterium | reverse complement strand
GACCTTAAAAGACTGCGTGTTGTATTAAAACGTGCCCAACACTTTATTACTTGCAACGGCAAATTTATGGGTTCAAAAAGTGAATATTCAATAAAGAATTTACTTATAGGTGCGGAATTAAGTTCAAACTGTGAACAACTTTCAATGTTTGGTGGTAGTGCTGGGTTTTCCGCACTAACGGGGGAATTATGAAAATTTTTATTATCGACAACCATATTGATAGCCTACTATCAGCTTTGTTTTTTAGTTTTACTGAAAAAATTAAGCCCGACGAAGTTTTGGATAAAAAAACATATCAGCCACGCCTTGACGCTATCACTATGGAAATAGTTACCGATAAGAAAAAAGCAGATAGAGTTAAAACCGCCCTATTTAAGTACGGTGGAGACGACGTTATCGCACACTTAAAAGTTTGTATGCTTTCTTGCGACCAAAAAGCGCTTACGGTTGCGTTTTTATATGCACACTTTATGCTTGAAAAACGAAAAGATACAAGTGAATTTTTGGGTGAAAAGTGCGTTTCCGACTTTTCTTACACCGTGCAAAAGGTGTTACACGAAAGACATATTGTAAGTGGTTTTTTACGCTTTCAAGAAAGTTCACACGGTGTTATGTACGCAAAATACGCACCCGATAACGATATAACTGCACTCCTTGCACCGCACTTTTTAAGACGGCTTGGTGCTCTCCCCTTTATTATTCACGATGGTAAGCGCAATAAAATTGCAATATCTAACGGAAGAAGTATTAAGATAGAACACACCGACCTACCATCAAACTTTTGCCCGTCCGAAAACGAAGAAGACTTTATGTCGTTATGGCGAAAGTATTTTGACAAAATCAATATTAAAGAGCGCCCACACCTAAAACAACAAAACTCTTATTTTCCACGGCGATATCGCAAATATTGTTTTGAAACATGGGAATAACGTATTGACTTTTTTTGCGTTTTGAATTAAAATATAATAAAACATTTTTTGAGGTAAATTATGTATATTGATAAAATTTCAAACTTGAAAAACTACGTTAAAGACCAAAACTTACTAAATGCTATTTTAGACTTTCTAAAAGTGGCTAAAACGGCACAAAAAGGTAGAAACGATATCTTGGGCGATTCTTATGCAAACGTTCTTGATTACATAACCAAACCCTTTGAAACGATAAAAATGGAAGCTCATAGAAAATACGTTGACCTTCAATGCGTTATTAGTGGTGAAGAAAAACTCTTAAAACAAGATATTTTAGGCGTTGACCCTATAACTGAATATAATGCCGAAAAAGATTGTGTGTTTTATGCGCCTAAAAATTTTGATTGTGCAATCTTAAATGAAAGCACTTTTGCCATACTTTATCCTAATGATTTACATCAGTGTGTTGCTGTGGATAACCCTATCAATATTAGAAAAATTGTTTTTAAAATCCCCCTCAGCTTAATTTAAATTAATCGCATAACTACAATAAAATAAAGATACAAAAAACACTGTCAAACCAAAAAGTATGACAGTGTTTTTTAATTGATTATTGAACTAATAATATTTTTAATCTAAAAATCAATCTAATTCACATACCGAAATTGAAATTTGAGATTTTTGAACGTCAACTCTAACCATTGTGCGTTCTTTCACTTCAATTAAGTGCTCTGCACTCCCAACAATAAGCTTTGCTTTTTTTATATTGCCTTTAACCGTCCAATCTGTATTTAACATAAAGATTGAAGTAAGGTCTCCGTCTTTTCTTTTAGTCCAAAAAATTTCTTTGGTGTCATCTACAACATAAATGTCTCCCAAAGTCTGTTTGGCAAGATTTTCAACCCAAGTTGCAGTAAACTTTTGGAATAATTCGTGACCTGGGTACGCCCAAATTGTAAAAGTGTAAACGTATCCATTGCCAAACTTGTTTCTTACAAGTAATGGCTTTTTACTTGTTTTATCGACAGCAACAACTTCTGCACCAACCAACAAAACGTCAGCTATGATTGCCTTTCCGTCTTCATCAATACTATCACTGCAAATTGCACTTAAATCGCTCTCTACTATTTTATCTCGATTATCGCAATCCCATTCGCCACAGTACTCTTGACCTCGTCCCAAAACTCTTATGCCGCAAAACTCACTCAAATCACCATTATTGTAAAGATTTAAATCCAGCATATCATTTAAGAACTCTCTTTTGACGTGTTTTGAAAATTGTGGTAACCCCGTAAGCAACGTTCCACCGTTCTGCACGAAGGTTTTTAACTTTTCATAATCTTGTTCTATAAACGTATTCCAACCTAAATTTAACAACAATTTATAGTCGTTATAATATTTGCCATCTACCTCCACAGGCAAACAGTCAAAGTCGCCATAAGGTGTACCTGAAAAGAAAAACCTTCTCTTTTTATAATCTTGCCTTAATGGATGCGTACTTGCGCCCGGCATCAATACGTCAAGCAATTGACGGCTTTTTTCGGGCTGAGCATGCCCCCACTGCTTAGCGTTATTTCCGAACATTCCCCAAACAGAATAGTGTGGGTCTTGCTCACAGTCGCAAATAAATCCGTTAAATGGAGCAGCATATCTTCCCTCTAAAAAAGCTATATTCCTAATGCTTTTTCCCGTTCTGTTATGCGTCTTTGCATATTTATAAAATTTTCTTGTCATTTCACGCTTACCCTTGGTAATATAATCATCCCAAGTTTCACGTTCATCACCGAAAATTGTAAATAAAGAGTCTTCTTCATATATAATTTCTGCACCCATAATATATGGTTGCATCATTGCCAAAAAGTATTGACCCAAATGATTTTCTCTGTATGGAAAAACGGCATGACTTATTGCAATGTGAACACCCCATCTACCAAAGCCAAGCATTTCTGATGCGGGTCGAACTTGGCTAAGCAAATTCATTGTATTCCCAACCATAGTCTCTGCTCTAACCATATCCACGCCCGCACGATAAGTATATCTTGACGCACCAGAAGCATCACCAAAGCCAACGACAGAATTACACGCTCTTGTTTTTTCTACTTCTTTTTTTATAAATTCGACAAACTTTTCACTTGCCTCTTTCATATCACTGCTTGCATAAGGCGCTTTTGGGTCCAAAGCGTATACTACACCCGTATATTCGTGTTGTCCACAATCGCTAAAATATTCGCTAGCTGCGCTAGATAGTGAACCATCTAAAAAACAGTCGTATTCAGATGCTGAAACAAAGATGCCACGCTCACGACAAAGTTGTCCCCACTTACTCAAAAGTTCAGGGGTTACACCATCTGTAAAATTTCTGAAAACAACGTAGTTTGCAAGACGTGTTCTTGCAGTATAGTCCAAAAGCCAATCCATTTCGCCCGTTTCATCGTGAACAACCGTGGTCATATCAAAACCGACTTTAATAGGGTGTTCTTCTTGCTTACAGTCATAAATTTCCACACACGTTTTATCTTTTTGTGTTGAAATTTCTAACATTTTAGCATCGCTTGAACTAAAACTAAATTCGTTCCAACCTTGCTTACAATCAACTTTAAGTTCTTTACCGTCGATTATAACACTTATTTTATCATCTTTAACGGCAAAAACCTTACCTATTAACTTTTCACCTATTATTGCCCAATCTGGAACACTTAACTGTCCGTGATTTCTATTGCTTTGACTAATTATAATACGACTTATTGCAAGACATTTTTGGTCTTGATTAAGGTTTTTAAGTGTGAATAAGTGCTTGCCTTGCGGAATAGAAACTCTTTGCCAAACGTCTTCTAAAAGTTGACGATAGTATCCGTGAAAGCGATATCTATGACTAAATGAAGCAATAAGCTTTCCATCGCAATATAATTCCATCGGAATTCTTGCACTGACCCAAGTTTCCACGTCAGTTTCAACGGGGGCACTAAGCGCCTCTATTCTAAACACCGTTTCTGCAAAGTCCCCTTTCTTTTTAGGAACTTCGTATTCAAAACTTACACTCTCATAAGGTTTAAGCCACGCAAGGCGTGTTCTTGCCCAATCGTAAACGGGCAAATTTAAATCATCTGCACAGTATACGGTTTGACCTAATTGTTCTTTTCTAAACCAAAGGTATCCGTCCAAAACAACCTTGACAATACAACCTTGATACTTAGGTCCAACCATATATTCAATTTGCTTTTTCTCTAACAATTCCTGAGTACCAAAAGTAAAAGTACCAGACTTAGTTGTCAATGTGAAAACATTGTCTATTTCTGTTTCCGCATTAATTTCTATCCCTTAATATCACGCTTTGTTGAACAAATCCATTCGGGTTTATCAAGTGCGGTTTTTTCAGGGCACAATGCTGGTCCGCAAATACCTACGGGAAAAACTGATTTATAATTCAATAACGAAGTTTTAGTAATTTTTCCGTTTGAACATTTTATATTTCCGTCCCAAACATAAGTGGGGTGGTAATGCCTACGAGAATACAAGTATTGATAGCCCCAATCCACTCTAAACTTAATTTGCATTTTTCGCCTCAAAAAATTTTTTATCTTTTCTTCATTAGATTAACTTATTATACACAAATAACTTCTAATTACTAGTTACAAACATAAGCAAATTATAGCAACAACGCCACAGCCCATGCCTATCCACTGTTGTAAAGAAAGTTTTTCTTTATATAGAACTATTGACGCAAGCGTTACAAGCACCAAACTACCGCCGTTAAACACAGGGAATAAAACAGCACTATCCATTGCGCCTGCAAGATACGAGTTTATAACTTCCATAAAGCTTGAACTTATACCAACAGCGATGAAAAGAATTAATAACAATATGTAAAAATGTTTATGTTTGCCGTTATTATTAAAGAGTGTTTCTTGTTTGCCTGAACGTTTTTTGTAAACCAACGTTACTACAAGTGAAAACGCAGCAGCGAAAATCATAGAAATCACTAAAAACATTGAAAGTTCATCTTTGTGTGTCTGATTGCTTTGATGTATTTTTTGAATAACGCCGTACATTCCCGATAAAAATGCAGACAACAAAGTAACTATCAGCCACTTTATGTTGACTTTTTTCTTTTCGCAATCACCGCTACCACCGTATTGAACGGATAAAATAATACAGCCGATAACAAAAATCACACCGAGAATTTGAAGCAAACTTAGTTGCTCGCCCCAAAATATAGCACCTGAAAAGGTAGGTATAACCATTGCCAAAGTCATCAAAACGTAAGTATATGCCCAAGGCCCCATTTTTACGGCAAGCGTACTAGTTATCCACCAACTACCCATTACAACGCCGTATGCTAAGGCAAGAATAAGTGTAAAAATTGAAACCTTGCAATCAAATCCAAAGGCAACAAACACAACTATTGCCGAAATAAAACAGGCTATTGACGTGAACGCAAAAATTGAACCGTTTCCTTTTGAAATATCTTTACTAAAATATTTTTTTGTAGTTTCATACGCAAAATTTGAAAATATTGACACTAAAAGCAATATAAAAGCGTTAATTTGTTCTAACCACATTTTTCTCCTTTAAAACAAACCATATCAGTTAGTCGTTATTTTATGTTTTTATTTTTTATGAATTTGTCTTTTAATTAAACAATCATTAAAAAAATGATTTGAAAAATTCTTCCATTGGCCCGTCATATTCTGCTTTCGCAAGATATTCCCAGCCACATTGATTGCCCCAACTATAAAGTATTATTGTTTTTCCGTTATATTCACACAAATCTACGTCGCTATTATTCGTGTCTAGCGAAGTCAAAATCCTTTCTTTTTCTTCGTCCGTAAAATCTGCCGCAAAAATTTTATCTTCATCGCTGTAAAACATCACTGGGTTTACAGGTGCAACTTCCCACTCCGCTAAATCCTTTGACCTTGCAATATAAGGAACAAATTTGTATAACGGCATTTCTTCAAGATATATCATATAGTAAAACCCGTCACAATATCTTATTACAGGACAAGCCGAATATCTTTCAGGGGTATGGACGTGTGTTTTTGGGTCGATAATTTGCCAATTGATTAAATCTTTTGACGTTGCAAATATCATCGTGTATCTTACGCCAGCAACTTCTTCGGGCGCACCGATTTCAATCGCCAAAACGTATCCGTCTTTGCCTTTACATATAGATGTGTTATAAAATTCCCAGCCTTCCGGATAAGATATTATATTTTTCTTTTCCCAATTAACTAAATCTTTTGAAATGAATATATCAAGAACATTAGTACCCCATTTTTGCCCACCAACAACGTACATCGTGTCGTCTTCAACGTAGGCTGACCCAAAAGTATACGAATGGGCAAACGGCTTAGTCTCTTCCCCTGTTTCCATATCCACAAAGTGATAATATCCGCACGAATACGAATCATCTCTAATTTCTCTATTGAAATTTCTTTTCCACTCAAAGCGGTACAATTTGTTTTTCCACACGACAGGCGTTGTTTCAACAATGTCAATAGCTATCGTACCTAGCTTTTTAAGTTTTTTCTGCATAGGTTTTTTATATGTACTTATTGCCCTCATAAAATCTGCCATATTCTTTCTCCTTAAAAATTAATGTTTTTATATTTATTCCCAAAGCGTTGGCACGCCGTCTTTATAATACCAACAACCTTTAACGTACGTTTCACTAAAATAATAAATCGTATCAGTCAACATATTATTGTTGTACCCATAAGTTGCCTCAGTCCCAATGCCGAAATTTACACTTAAATCGCTTTTTGAACCCTCAACGTACACGTCAAGTTTAGCCACATAATCAGGAAGATTAACGTAATATTGTTGATGATCGTTTCGTCCGTTATATTCTGGCGATATTACAATTTTTGTTAAATTTACGCAATTAAGAAAATTATTTATCGTCTTATTTCCATCAACGTTGAAAAGCGAAGTTATTCCACCAAGACAAACGTATTCAAGCGAAGAACACGATTCAAAAATATCACCGCCTTCACCCACAACGTACTTAACCGTTTGGGGAAGAATAATTTGTTTAATTGTATGACGATATGAAAATGCCAAAGTTTTTACTGCTACAATCGGTTTATATGAATGAATTCCATCATCATAATAAGCGGTCGGTTTAATAATAGTCCCCGTAAAAGTTGCAGGCACGCCTTTCATAACGTATCCTTCAAGGGCTTCATCGAAATAATAATCTATTCCTCGTGGGTCAATAGCATCGCAGTTTACGCAAACGTCATTTTCATATTCGTGACTACGACTTAATTGCGGTACGTTGTCTTCATCGTACTTCCAAGTAGAACACCTTTCGTGTTCATCATAAAAGTAATATTTCCCCGTAATTAAGTTATTCGGTCTCCAATCGTTATCAATTAACTTAAACGAACTGTCAAACGTTTCACCCCAAACGAATAAATCCACGCAACGAGCATAGCCGTTCTCTGTATAAAAATTTGACGTGGATATTAACGCTTTTGGGTTAATAACGTACTTTTTGAGCGAATAGCAATCTCGGAAATTATAAGAACCAACGTAAGTGATTAGTCCATCTGCCTTAACATATTCAAGCGAACTACAACCATTGAATAAAAATCCTTGTTGCTTGTCTTCTAACGATTCATCTTTTACCATTTTAGTAACAGTAGACGGGAAAATAACTTTCTTAATTTTATCACGCCCGTTAAACACGCCCGATTGAACGGCAACTACATTTTTATTACCGTGTATACCATCGTTATATTCATCAGGAATAATAACGTTGACTTCATCAAAACTATCCGATACCCCCGTAAGAATATATCCTTGTAAATCGTAGTTGTATTTGTAAATATAAACTTCGTTTGTAGATGTTTGCGGGGGTGTTGGGCTTGGATTTTCAGGCTCACCCGTACTATTACAGCCAAACACAAAAAGCACACTCATTAAACAAACGCACGTTAAAATGCCTAATATTACTTTTTTCATTGTCTCTCCAAAAACCCCAATGAACTGCATCAAAATTTTCGATACAGTTCATTGGTAAATTTTACCTTTTAATATTCAACCTACTTTTTATTCAACTTCACCGCAGATAGAGCATTTTCCATCTTTATAATCGTGTTCTTCTCTTGTCATATTTTCGTGATAACCACTTTGAACGTATATCGTGGCACTAAATTCATTTTCAGTTCCTTCGTTATAAGTGTAGGTTGTTGAACTAGTACCTATGCTAGCGTGTCCTACTGCAACAGGCATTCCATCTTCACCCATATACCAAGAGCCGTTTTCACCATCTACGATTTTACCTAAATCGCCTGAGAGAACTCCTTGACAACCTCTCATATACACTCTACCGCTCATAATTACGTTTTTGCCACCACCATTAGTGTCCAAACGGTTTCCCTCAATAGTTGACGTTATCGTATTTAAATCAACGTAGTAAATACCTTGTGGTGTATCATATTTCGTTGTTCCGTCTATATCAAAAGATGGATTGCTTACTACCTTAAACGTTCTACCAACTATTACTGCTTTTAATGAAGTACAGTTATAGAACATTTTTGAACCAACTCTAAATCCGTCGTGTTCTCCGCCAAGATAACTTATATTTCTAATATCGGCTAATTCAAGGGCTGTACAATCTGCAAATACCCAGTCGCCCATATTAAATCTATTTTCTGTGCCTTGTGGGAAAACAACTTTCTTTAAGCTTGTACAGCCTTGGAAAGTGCCGTCACCAATACTTGCTAATTTTGGCAATTCGAGTTTTTCTAATTTGCTACAATAGTGGAACGCATAACTGCCCAAAGCAATACCCGCTGGGAAATTGATTTCCGTAATAAAATCATCGTATTGAAATGCGTTATTTGCAACGCTAACAACTTTTTCATCATTGTAGGTTTCAGGAATATTTATAACCGTGCTATCATTTTCACCAAAATTAGCACCCGTTACAGTATATCCGCCGTCTACTTGGGCAAACTTCAAGCCACGCATAACTGCATTTACAGTTGTATCTTTTGTAATTGCCTCATTTAAATTTACATCTTCAAGAGTACCATCATAATATGCCGTACCAGCAACGTCAAGCGCTTTAAGTTTTTGTTCAATTTCAGCCTGTTTACTTGCAAGCGTTTGTCCGTGTTTTAACGTAACGTTAGTTGAATTTCCGTCAAAACCTACTAACGTTACTTCATAAGTAGCACAAAGACTTGAAACGAATTCGTATTCGTCTTTATCTTCTGATACTAAAATTTCTTCTTCGCCACCCTCATAGTTACTTAATAACGCCGTCTTATGCGCATTCGCTACGTCCCAAAGACTGCCACTTTCAACGTTTTCAGTATATTGAGTTGCTTTACCATTGATTTCTATATAGCTTATTGCTGAAAATTCTTTGGTAAAGTTTTCGTCTTTAACGTTGTATAAGCACGCATTAAAAACATAGTTTCCATATTCATTAACGGCTGGCATATTTACGTCTTCACTAAATATAACTTGTTGATAGTTTATTCCCTTTGCTTCAAGGTTTTCTTTCGTGAAAACTTCACTGCCTAATTCTTCTGTTTTTACAATAATGGTTTTTACCTTTACGTCAAAGTTAGCCATATCGCTTTGAACGTCAGACGCTTTAAGCGTAGTGGTAAACCTTATTGCATTTTTAATGGAAGCATCTATAAATCCTTCCACCTTTGTACTTACACCTTCGTTCATTTCAAACGTGTAAGTAGTCTTTTCAGGGGCTACGGGCGTTTCGATTTCATCTGCACTTGCACTAAAAGCACCAAATGCAAACAACATACAGAACGTCATTGCAACAGTCATTATTACTGTTAATAATTTCTTGCTCTTACAGTACATCTTCTACCCCCCAATCGCCTCCGCCAAGGTCAAATGCTGGTGTTGACATCATTATC
>JAZNFN010000039.1:0-3959 GCA_045576035.1 Christensenellaceae bacterium | reverse complement strand
TATAACACTTAATTTCTATTTTTAATTATTATAGAAAAATAAATTGTTTAGCAAAAAAGTAAAGATTTCCCAAAAAATTTTATTTAAAATCTTGGGAAAAAAGTTGTAAAATTATGTTTTTCATAAAAGATAAAAATGTTTAAAAACAATAAAAAACACCCGAAAATGAACTATTTTCGGGTGAAAAATATCTAACTCAATGGGACGATGAGGCAAAAAATAGTGAAAAAACTAAAGTTTTTGAGGCTCTTTAAGTATGAGCGAAACCCCTAGGGGGATTTTGGGAACAAGTCTTTTTAAGTTTTTCAAGAAAAAAGGCAAGATTTATCTTTGTTTTTCTAATATTTTTAATCGTAAAATTTTTTGATTTTTTAGGTGGCTTTTTTTAATTTTTCCCAAGAAAAACCCCTGTAATCAGCCTTAAAATCCCTCGGAGCATTGTTCGATAGTGCTTTTTAGGTTTACCACCCATCAAATATGAAATATTCAAGCGATAAAAGTAAATAAAAGAACAATGATAAAGCTAACGAAAAAAACGGTTTGTCTTTAATCATACAAATAAAAAACCACGCAAATAGCGTGGTTTTTTCGCTTTTTATTATTCCCAATTTTACTTTTTGTCAAACATAATGACTGCAAAAATCATCAATTATTTTCTTATTACCTTTGAACCCTACCAGAAGCGTCGCCACCGGCAAGATTTTTAACTTCTGCAACAGACATCATATTGTAATCGCCTTCAATAGAATGCTTTAAGCAACTTGCTGCGACTGCAAATTCAATAGCACTTTGACTGTCATACCCCTCAACAAGTGAATATATAAGACCGCCACCAAAGCTGTCACCACCGCCAACACGGTCAACGATGTGCATTGAATATTTTTTAGAAAAATATGCTTGTCCGTCAGTATAAAGCATACCCGACCAATCGTTATCATTAGCAGATTTACTTTCTCTTAAAGTAATTGCAACACCCTTGAAATTGAACTTATCAGTCAATTTTTTAGCAACTGAAATATAGCCTTCCCTATTTAATTTACCGCCATATATATCGGTGTTGTCTGCTTCAATTCCAAAAACGTCTTTCGCATCTTCTTCGTTTGCAATGCAGTAATCGATATAATTACAAAGAACGCTCATAACTTTGCCTGCTTTTTCTTTACTCCATAATTTTTTACGGAAGTTAAGGTCGCAAGAAATTGTTATACCTTTTTCTTTTGCCTTTTTACAAGCTATTTCGCAAATTTTTGCAACTTCATCAGAAAGTGCAGGTGTAATACCTGTAAAGTGGAACCATTCAGCACCGTCGAAAATATTATCCCAATCGAAGTCTTCTTCTTTTGCCATAGCAATCGCAGAATATGCTCTATCGTAAATAACCTTACTAGGTCTTTGGCTTGCGCCTTTTTCACAATAGTAAATGCCAACTCTTTCGCCACCACGAACGATTTTTGACGTATCAACGCCAAATTTTCTCAATGAGTTTACTGCCGATTGACCTATTTCGTGCGTAGGAAGTTTGGTTACAAATGCAGCATCAACGCCATAATTTGCAAGGCTAACTGCAACGTTTGCTTCTGCACCGCCAAAAGTAGCTTCATACTTTTCGCTCTGCACGAATCTTAAATAATTTTCGGGAGCAAGCCTTAACATTAATTCACCAAAAGTAACTACTTTCTTCATATTATTTATCCTCCATTTTTTCAAGCGCTTCTTTTACAAAGAAAGAACCACCTATTGCATACACCTTATCAAACGCCAAAAATTCGTCGATATTCCCCCTATCAACACCACCCGTAGGAATAAACTTAATTTGTGGGAACGGTGCTGAAAGAGCTTTTAACGCCTTCAAACCACCATAAACATTTGCAGGGAAAAACTTAACTATGTTTATACCAAGTTCAAGTGCTTGCATAATCTCAGTTGGCGTTACACAACCGGGATAATACGGAACGTTGTTTTCTTTACAAATTTTTGCTACGCCTATTGAAAGACCAGGCGATACGATAAATTGAGCGCCCGCTTCAAGTGCCTTTTCGCATTGTTCAGCGTTGATTACAGTTCCTGCACCGATACTCATATCGGGATAGTTTTTAACGGCATATTTAATTGCTTCTTCCGCACAAGCAGTTCTAAAAGTAATTTCAGCGCACATAATCCCGCTATTTTTAAGTGCAGTTAAAATTTTATCAGTTTCATTAAGTTCTTTAATGACAACGACAGGTATACATTTGTCCATTTTAATTCTCCTTTATTTTAGCATCAAAGTAATACTTCTTTATTAGTTCCATAAAAAACATCGTCACGATTAGATAAAAATTCACAAAACTCTTCAAATTTTATCCAATCGACGTACACACCGTCAAACTCATAAGTGTGCCCCCAAGCGTAAAGCAACTGTGGATTTTCAGCCTTAGCTTGTATAAATTTTTTCGCCACTTCAAAACAGTCGGGCGAATTTGCCGGAATAGTTGGGTTTAGGCGATAATAATTTTCTTGCAAGTCAAAATTATAGGTATTAGTATTGGTTCGTGCATATTTAATCCCTGTATTATTTTTAATAATACTTGCAACTCTATCGTCGCTGTTAAATTCACGACCAGGATATGCTAATCCCACCACTTCGTATCCACAAAGTTCAGATAAGATTTCCCTATCCTTTTCCACTTGCCAAATTATGCCGTTCTCATCTAAATCCAATAAGTACGGGTGTGTAAGAGTATGCGCTGCAACTTCATGCCCCGCATAAATATCTTTTACGGCTTGCGCATCAACCTTTACATACGTTGCATAATTATTTTTAGTATAAGTACCAAAATAACCCGAATTCAAGTTGAATGTGCCTTTCAATCCATATTTGTCAAGTATTTTTATCGCACGGACGTCTTGCAAAACCCCATCGTCAAAACTAAACGTTACTGCTTTGAGTTTGCCGTTCCACATATTAGTTCATCCTTAAATAATTTATAGCGTTATTATAGCAAACGTCTTTAATTACTTTGCCCACTAAGTTTTCATCCGTGGTCATTTGTCCGTTTTCCATCATCGTTCCCAAATAATTGCAGAGAATTCTTCTAAAATAATGGTGTCTAGGATATGACAAAAGTGAACGACTATCAGTAAGCATACCAACAAACGCACCGATATGACCGGTTGCTGTTAAATCTTCAAGGTGTTTTTCCATTCCAACTTTATTATCAAGGAACCACCATGCAGGACCATATTGAAGTTTACCCCTTGCTTCATCGCTTTGGAAACTACCGATAAGTGTCATAATTTCACTGTTCATCTTGGGGTTAAGGTTAAACACGATAGTCTTAGGCAAAGAATTTTCATTATTTAATCTATCAAACAATCTTGACATATACTTAATACTGTTATCTTCGGCAATACTATCATAGCCTGTGTCAAGACCAAGTTTATTTAGCATTACGGTATTGTTGTTGCGCATTGCACCAACGTGAAGTTCAGTAGCAATATTATATTTAGCATAAAGCTTAAACAAGAAGTACGTCAAGTAGCCCTTAAAGATAATACTTTCTTCTTCGGTTACGTTTTCACCCTTAATACGCTTTGCAAAAACCTTTTCGGCGTCTTTCTTTTCGCCTACAGGATATACTGATTGAACGGCAATATCGCTAGCCGTTGTACCAACTTTAATAAACTCATTAAGTCTTTGTTCGATTTTTTCTTCTAAGTCGGTTAAATCCTTAACTTCGCCTAATTTAGCAATAAAATCGTTATAAGGCGCCGCTTCAATGTTCATTATTTTATCCGCACGGAATGCAGGTATAACTTTGAATTTATAGTCCTTTTTAGCAATTTCAACAAACGTAGAAAGGTCGTCAAAAATTTCGTTCGTAGTGAATAAATGCGTAACGTTAGACTGTTCAATCAACTTTTGTGGGGTGATTTTATTGAGCGCGATGTACTCATTACACCAATCCCAAATAAGTTCT
>JAZNFN010000038.1:0-20278 GCA_045576035.1 Christensenellaceae bacterium | reverse complement strand
AGCGTCTTCGTATTCAAGTTTAAGTTCTGCACCTTCAACGACGGGAACGTAAACGTCATACATATACATCTTTTTTAAGCCTAAAAGTTTTTTCTTTTCCGCCATATATTTATGCAAGGACGGAAGTGCTTTTTCGGTAGTTTTTATAAGATTTTCATAAACGCATTTATCAACGTCTTCGCCAAACAATGCACGCTCTAATGCCGAATTAAACTTTCTTGCCTTTGCGTAAAACACGTCTTTTTTAACGTTTCCATAATAGGTTGAAGATATAGTGTTTATGAGTGAAATATACGCATCGTAATATTTGTTAAAGGTCTTTTTCCTAAGCGCCCTGTCTTCACCGTGCATTATCACACCGTAAGTTCCGTGGCTTAGCGGAATACGCTCTTTGCCGTGCTTCACTTCGCCAAGCGGAAGGTCTGCGTTGTCTATCTTAGTAAATATCTCTCTAAAAGAACCCATTGCTTCTGCACTTTGAGCAAGAAGTTTTTCTTCATTTTCACTTAAAACGTGTTCTTTCTCTTTTAACACGCCTTTCAAAAAATAGTCGTATTCACTAAATTTAGGATTTTCAATATAGCCATTTAATATGCTTTGGTCAAGCGAAGTTAGTTCAGGCATTATAAACGCCGTGTTTGCGCCAAGCGTTGCTCCAAGCACCGTTACCTTTGAAGTGAGCGAATCATAAAGTGCGTCCTTAGTGTTTTCATCGTGCTTCATCATAGCGTAAACTGAAAGTTTTTCTAACTTTCTGCCCAAAACTTCTTGCGCTTTCATACACTCTAAAAAACTTTCTTCTTCGTTGAGTTTACCCTTAAACCTATCAAAGTTAAGTTCTTTTGAAAGCGCTGTAAAATCTTCGTTCCATTTTTCTACGCTTTGGTAAATTTCTTCGGTTGCCCATTTATATTTGTTGCTCAATTTTGTTACCCCTAATATTAGTTTTTGTTGCTGTGGATAGGTGCTGGCATTCTTCCACCCCTGTTAATTAAAGTGTTACATCCAAACGGACTTACTGCCATTATTGGTGCAGAACCTAAAAGTCCACCGAATTCTACAAAGTCGCCAACCGTCTTATCGGGTACGGGAATCACACGAACTGCGGTCGTTTTATTGTTTATCATACCGATAGCGGCTTCATCTGCAATCATTCCAGAAATAGTGCTTGCCGGCGTGTCACCAGGTACTGCAACCATATCTATACCTACGCTACATACACAAGTCATTGCCTCTAACTTTGAAAGCGTGATTGCACCCGACTTTGCAGCGTTAATCATACCGATATCTTCACTTACGGGAATAAACGCACCCGAAAGTCCGCCTACGTTTGAACTTGCCATAACACCGCCCTTTTTAACTGCATCGTTAAGCATTGCAAGTGTAGCGGTCGTTCCGTGCGCACCAACTTGTTCTAAGCCTATTTCTTCTAAAATGTGCGCAACGCTGTCGCCCATTACGGGGGTCGGGGCAAGCGATAAGTCAACTATACCAAACTCAGCATTTAATCTTTTCGACGCTTCTTCTGCAATAAGTTGACCTGCACGGGTAATCTTAAACGCAGTCTTTTTAATGGTTTCAGCAATCACGTCGATAGGTGCACCTTTCATATTTTTTAATGCGTGATGCACAACCCCCGCACCTGAAACACCAACGTTTATAACCGTCTCACCTTCGCCAACGCCGTGGAATGCGCCTGCCATAAAAGGATTGTCTTCTACGGCGTTGCAAAATACCACAAGTTTCGCACAGCCAAATCCGTCACGGTCCTTAGTGGATTCAGCCGTTTGCTTTATAATCTCACCCATAAGGCGTACGGCATCCATATTAATACCCGCCTTTGATGAACCTACGTTTACAGAAGAACACATTCTGTCTGTTACCGTAAGTGCTTCGGGAATACTTTCAATAAAAGATTTTTCGTAACTTGTCATACCCTTATGAACAAGTGCTGAATAACCGCCCAAAAAGTCTACCCCTACCGTTTTTGCAGCACGGTCAAGCGCTTTTGCAAGTACCACTTCCTTTCCGCAAAAGGACGAAGTTAATAAACTTGCAGGCGTGATAGATACACGCTTGTTTATAATGGGAATACCGTATTCAGAACCTAAGTCTTCTGCAACTTTTACGATGTTTTCGGCTTTCTTACAAATACGGTCGTAACAAAGTTGTGCGGTAAGTTCGGCACTGTCACGAACGCACGGTAAAAGCGATATACCCATGGTTATGCTGCGAACGTCAAAGTGTTCTTTTTCAACCATATCTATGGTTTCTAAAATTTCATTTCTATTAAGCATCTGTTCGCTCCCCAATTAAATCTTGTGCATTGCGTTAAAAATATCTTCGTGTTGAACGTGGATTGAAACGCCAATTTGTTCACCCAAAGCAACTAATTCTGCTTTAAGTTCTTTTAATGAAAGTTTTGCACCCGACAAATCACATAGCATAAGCATTGTAAAGTTGCCTTGCATAAGCGTTTGGCTTATGTCTTCGATGTTTACTTGATTTTCAGCAAGCGCAGTGCTTACCTTTGCGATTATACCCGGCTTGTCTTTGCCGATTACCGTAACTATTGCTCTCATAAGTATTCTCCTTTACGATAAGATTTCATAACTAATCAAAACGTTGCCTTGCGTAACGTATTTTACGTTTTGGTTTTCCTTAAACTCTGGGAAAGGTCTTTCGTCAAAAACTAACACCTTTCTTTCGTAAAAATCTTTTTTATATTTATTCCACTCTATAAAGATAAGCGACTTAAAATCCACGCCGTCTTTGTCTTGAAGTGTTTCGTCATATTCTAAAAAACTGCCCGTTGACGTTTCTTTTAATCCCGTCAAAAGATTGTAACTAAGTTTATAAAACCTGTTTACCCTTTTATAGTAAATTCCAATATAGATAAACGAAAAAATCGTCATCACTACGGTCAGTGAATAGTGAATAAATTTAACCGTGTTAATTTTTGGCGACATATAAGGCAAAGTTCTATACCATAAAAACAGCCCTACGCTTAGCACAAGGTATAATGCCGCAATACATAGATATATGCGCCAAACACGCTTTTTTTGTTTCATTACTTCGTAATAATCTTTTTCTACAAAATATTCAGTCATAATTTTCTCCGTTTATTTATAATCCGTTCTAATTTTTTTCATTTGCCCGTCGGTTACCCTAAAAAGTTCGTATCTATCGCCGTACTCTGCCATAACGTATTCGGGATTTTGTTTTACCCTGTAATACACGGGCTTTTGTTGTGGTTCAATTTGCGTATGTGTGGGTGCTATTATAGGTTGTTCTAATTTTTCCGTTTGAACTTGGCTATCAATTATCTGCGCACCTTTACTGCGCTTAACCTTTTTTTCAATACCCAAAAGTTGCTTTATGGTACTTATAACCGCATACACCGCTGATATAACTAACAGCACTTGATATAGCGTTAAAAATGTTTTACCTTGTTCAAAAACGCCCGTCAAATATAACACCGCACCGATAAGAAGTAATAATAGCGTAAGTTGCAAGTTAAGTAGTGCGATAAGCTTATACAGCACGCCAAACACTGCGCTAAATATAGTTTTTATTATACCGAATATCAATCGGTTTTTATAAAGTATCAATTTTCACCCCTAATAAAGTTTCCTACGTCGTAAAAAATTGCGTTTAACCAGCGAATAGATAGCGACCAGTTTTCAACCACGCCCACAATCTGCTCTTTTTGACAAGTTCCGTAACTTCTTCTACTGTCTTCACTGTTGGTTCTGTTGTCGCCAAGATAAAACACTTCGCCCGATTTTAACGTGCGTGTTTTCCAATCGTATTCGTGCGTATAACAGTTTTCGGCTAAGTAATCTTCAACAAGAACTTGCCCGTTAATGATTACTCGTCCACCCTTTATTTCAACCGTATCACCCTCAAAGGCAATCGCACGCTTAATTAGCCAATCGTAACCGCCCTTGCCATTTTGCTTTTCACCGTCTATAACGATAATATCGCCACGCTTTACTTCAATGTGCCTGTTAGCCACAAGCACGTCCCCCGACTGCAAGGTCGGGTTCATCGAACGTCCGTCAACAACCACGTTGAAAAAAACGTAAGTATTGAGCGTTATTATAACCGTCATAACAAGTACTATGAAAAGCACCACCGCCAAAAACACAACGTCGGAATTTCTTTTCTTTTTAGCACGTTCAATTAAGTTGTCCGTTATTTTACTATACATTACTATCCGTATTCTCCGTATAAACGTACGATTTGGTCATTTTTTTAACTTGGTCTTGCGATAAAAACAATGAATGACCACACTGCAAACATTTGAGTTTTACGTCCGCACCCGTACGAGCAACAACCCACTTGTCACCACCGCACGCATGATTTTTCTTGGAAGTAATTTGTCCACCTACTTTATATTCCATATTATTCCTTTATAAGCAACGATTAAACCCACAGCGCATTGTTAAGCAAAAATTCGCCTTCGTCAACGCTAAACTCAATAGCGTCAATCTTTTCGTAACTTTTAAGCACCATTCCCTCTGCCGTTTTGAATCTATTCTTTTCAAGTTGAACGTTATGCCAAACGTCCCCACCAAACACGTTGACACGCACTAAATATTCAGTTTTTGAGCCAAAGTAATCGGCTATTAGTTTAACCGTTAGCGTGCTTTGTTTTTTAGTGTAAACGTCGAACATAAGCATTGAGTCTTCGCCCGGTTTAAACCTAAGCGTACCCACGTTAAAACTTAAAAGTCCCCACTCACAAGTTACGCCAGAAATGCCCATAGGACCTTTTTTAACGACTATTCGTCTGCCGTCAGTTATGTTTACGGTGTCAGAATTTGCATCGCTTTGCTTTGCACCCGAAAAAATACTTTCAGAATTTGCAAAACGTGAACTGTAAATTATGTTGGTCTTATGTACGGGCGAAACTTCATCTTCCTTAAATCGCTTTGCGATGACGTTAGAACCTACGACGTAGCCGTTTTTGTAGTACGCTTGTGCGAACATAACCACTATTCCCGAAGTTGGATAAGGTGAATAGTTAAATATATATTTTCCGTCCGCTTGCTTCTTGCCGTTTATTTTTTGCCAACAGCGTACCGAAGGGGTTACTTGCTGTTCGGCAACGAATAGGAAAAAGTCTTTTATCTCGTCTGTATTTGCGCTTGCTTCAACAACGATTTTGCCGTCAATAATATCACACTTTATGTCAACGGTTTGCGGAAGTGAAGTTACTTCTGGACAGCGCATTAAAAATTCTTCAAAAAATATTAACGCCGTGCGATATGCCGTACCACTTACCCTGTGCATATAGCCTATTGAGTAGTTTACTGCACCGTAACAGTTTTCATCTATTCTTGAAACGGTGTCAGATAGTCTATCTAAATCGTATTTATCGCTGTTTGTTGCGCCTAAAAGTAGCGTGGGACATTTAACGTGCATTGCGTAAGATTGAGCGTCAATCCCTGCAATGAACTTATACATATTGTCAGTAAACTGCGGTTCTTTTTCGCCCGAAAACTTCAATATCCCACGATAGCCTGCCCAGCCTGCGTTCATCGCAAACACAGCGCAATCAAGCAATCTATCCGTGCCTGCAACGTGCCACATAACAGTTGCCGACTCACCTATCCCAAGCCCACCAACTTTTGAAACGTACGGTAAATCGCTTAAATATTTAAGTGCATAACGTGCAACAACGTCCCACTCATACCAACAAGTGCGTGATGCGTTCTTTTCAACGGTGTAAAGATTGTCCTTAGAATTTTCATAATGAGCGTATTCAATACTATCAGGATACACCGTAAAATTTTCTTTGTCGTGATTATACCCCGCAAGGTCAACTGATAATACTGTATAACCACGCTTTGCAAGGTCTATAATTAAATTTTCATTAACCCCACTATTTAAGTCTTGCAATAATAAAATTGCGGGGCCGATTGATACCTGCACGTTTTTAGCAAGCACGCCGAAAATTTTGACCGTGCCATCCGAAAGTTTTCTTCCGTCTAAATACATTTCGGTCAAATGAATATCGCCCGATATCTTTTCATTAACTCTTTCAAAAGCAATTTCACCTTCAATTTTGAAATTGTTCCAGATTGTGTTTGGGGTTAAAATATTTCCTGCCATAAATACCTCTTTTATTTTCTTTTCAAGAAAGGGCAATTTTTGTGGGTTTATTAATAAAAAAAGTTGATTTTTGTCTAAGTTTAGTTTATAATGTGTGTTAATCGCATTTGCAAAAGTTGCGAATACTTTTCCATACTACTTATTACTTGTTATTATATTATATAATATTATTAAAACCAATGCAAGCGATTTTCGGTTTTTTATCATTTTTATAAGGAGCCTTTTATGACCTGCTCTTTTTCAAAAGAAAGTTCTTCGTCTGCTTTTACCGACGTTGAAAATTCTTTTATAACTGAATATCTTCCCGTTGCTTCGGGCGATGCCGTTAAGGTTTACCTTTACGGTCTTTTCCTTTGCCGTCACCCAGAGTTTGACCAAAGTTTAGAAGATATGGCAAAAGCACTTAAAATGACACCGACCGAAATTAAAGATT
Source organism: Christensenellaceae bacterium (assembly GCA_045576035.1). GTDB lineage: Bacteria > Bacillota > Clostridia > Christensenellales > Borkfalkiaceae > UBA1259. Next base: position 13,725 of record JAZNFN010000038.1, on the reverse strand, counting down.
GCTTTACTTTTTGGGAAGAATTTGGGCTTCTTGACGTTTTGACAACTGAGCCTTATTCCGTTCAATATAATCCCGTTAGAGCGACGCTAGGTGCTAAGCCAAGAAAAATTAAAGCAGAGAAATATACCGAATTTTCAAAAGGGCTTCAAGCTCTTCTTCCCGACCGTATGATTTCGACGGGTGAATTTACAGAATACTTTAACATTATGGAAACGTATTCGATTAAGCCCGATGCTATGCTTATGATAGTTAAATATTGCACGGACAGAAAAGGTGGCTCTATTTCGTATAGATACGTTTCAAAAGTTGCAAAAGACTTTGGAAATCGTGGAATTTGTACGGTTGAAAAAGTTGAAAAGGAACTTTCTTCTTACATAGTTAGAACGGGCGTTATAGAACAGATATTAAAGGCTATGTCGCTTAGACGACAGCCTGATTATGAAGATGCTCAACTTCTTAAAAAATGGATGCAAGAACTTTCGTTTGATGCCGAAAACATTGTGTTTGCTGCAAGTAAGATTAAAAAAGGCAGTATGGCAAAACTTGACGAATTCCTTATGGAACTTTATTCGATGAAAAGTTTTTCCAAAGAAGAAATTGCACAGTATATGGTCAACAAACAAGCAGTTTACGACCTTGCTATAAAAATCAACAAGGCTCTTTCCATTTACGTTGACGTGCTTGACACGGTCGTAGATACCTATACAAAAAAATGGCTTTCTTTCGGCTTTGAAGAAGATGCACTCTTATTTATCGCTTCGCATTGCTTTAAGACAGGAAAAAACACCTTGCGTGATATGGACGAACTTGTTGAACTTTTGCGTGGACGTGGCTTTATCACCCTATCGGGCGTTGGCGATTATTTTGAACAAGAAAAGAAAACCGATGCGTTTATTGCAAAAATTTTATCAACCGTTGGCGTAAACCGCAGACCAAACCCGTGGGATAGAGATAACCTTAACGTTTGGCGCAGTTGGAATTTTTCAGAAGAAATGATTTTGGAAGCGGCTAAACTTTCAGCAGGAAAAAGTTCCCCCACTGCGTATATGAACGGTATACTTAGCAACTGGAAAAATAACGGTGTGTTCACCGTTGAGGGCGTTAGTACAATCACAACTTCAAACGACGATTCGCAAGAAGCATATAACCGTGAATACGAAAGAAGAAGACGACTTGCACTATCCCGTGCGCAAAAAAATAACGATACGGCAATGGAAATTGAAGGCTTTCCAGAACTTTATAGCAGAATTAACGGCATTGAAAAGGACCTTGCCTTTGCAGAGATTGCAAACGATTTATCTACGTTAAAGCAACTTGAACAAGAAAAAAAATCCATTACTTTAAGCGCTGAAAAGTTGCTTAAAACAAAAGGACTTTCTTTAATAGATTTATCACCTATCTACGCTTGTGAAAAGTGTAACGATACGGGTTACGTTGGAACTCACCGTTGCGATTGCTTTAATAAAAAAGTTTAATTTTAGCACATAGAAAAACGGCACTTAACAAAGTGCCGTTTTTGTTTGTAAAATTTTATATTACTTTCTATCGTCAAGTGAAACGTAGGGATTTCTGCCGTTGGTTGAAACGTATGCAGGACGGATAATTTTGCCAGAGTTATAAAGTTCTTCAAGCCTATGAGCACTCCAACCAGACATTCTTGCAACAGCGAACATCGGTGTAAAGAGTTCGACAGGAAGTCCAAGCATATTGTAAACGAAACCACTATAAAAGTCCACGTTTGCAGATACGCCCTTTATAATCTTTCTCTTTTCGCAAATGAGTTGTTGTGAAATTCTTTCAACCTTATCGTAGAACCTAAATTCTTTCTTTCTGCCCTTTTCAGCTGCAAGCTTTTCAACGAAGCCCTTAAACACTTGCGCTCTTGGGTCTGATATCGAATATACGGCGTGTCCCATACCGTAAATCAAACCTGTGTGGTCGTAGCCTTCGCCTGCAAGAAGTTTAGCAAGGTATGCTCTAAGTTCTTCTTCGTCTTCCCAATCGCTAACGTTTTTCTTAATATCAGCCATCATTTCCATAGCCTTGATATTTGCACCGCCGTGCCTTGGTCCTTTAAGAGAGCAGAGCGCTGCCGTTATTGTTGAATATGTATCTGAACCAGCACTTGTAACGACGTGCGTGGTAAACGATGAGTTGTTACCACCACCGTGTTCTGCGTGTAAAATAAACGCAATATCTAAAACCTTTGCTTCAAGTTCAGTAAACTTGCTGTCGGGACGGAGCATATGTAAAATATTTTCCGCAGTAGAATATTCGGGCTTTGGTCTATGTATTATAAGGCTCTTATTTTCGTTATAGTGCATATGTGCGTTATAAGCGTAAACTGCAAGCATAGGCGTGATTGAAATAAGTTGTAAACTTTGCCTTAACACGTTGCCGATAGAATTATCAAGCGCAAGATGGTCATAACTGTAAAGATTTAAAACACACCTTGCGATAGTGTTCATTATGTCTTTATTAGGCGCTTTCATAATAACGTCCCTAACGAAGTTTTTAGGAAGTCTACGATAACTTGCCAAAAGTTTGTTAAAGTCGCTTAATTCCTTTCTTGTGGGAAGTTTATTAAAGAGCAAAAGGTAAGTTGCTTCTTCAAAACCGCAACGCAATTCATCGTCGTAATTTTCTATCATTTTACGAACGTCTATACCGCGGTAATAAAGTTCACCTGCACAGGGAACTAAAACACCGTCAACGCTCTTTTTTGCAATAACGTCAGATATGTCAGTAAGTCCCGTAACTACGCCTGCGCCCTTTTCGTCACGAAGTCCCCTTTTTACTTGATTTGCCTTATAAGTTTCTTCTGTAAACTTTTCGTTCAAAGAGTACAGTTTAGTAAGCTTTAAGATTTCTTCATTTTGTTGGTGAGTATGGTGATTCATTAGTGCCATCTCCTATTTTGTTTGGGTTATTTTATCATTTATATCAAAAAAAGTCAAACATTTACTATTGATATTCAAAAAAAAGGGGCTTAAACAAGCCCCCTTTAATTAATCTTCCATTCTTATCGTTCCGTTAATTTCAATAACTTCGTCTAGGTTAGAAAGTTTTTCAAGCGTCTTTTTAACAGAACTTTCACTGCACAAGTGAGTGTTTACTATTATTTGCGCCTTACCTTCACCGCCGGCAACCTGTTTAACTTCTGCTAAACTTACGTCGTATTTAGCAAATGCGCCGGCTATCTTTGATAGAACGCCCGTCATGTCTTTTACGGTGAGTCTTATATAATATTTGGAAGTAAAATCTGAAACGAACTTGGTTTCTTTATTACCTTTTTCATTGTTTTCAAACGTTGCATAGAAGTATTCGTCGTGCTTTGCAGCGAAGATTACGTCCGAAACGATTGCACTGCCTGTCGGCAACGCACCTGCCCCCCTACCGTAAAGCATAATTTCGCCAACAGCATCGCCAACAAGGTGAACTGCGTTAAACGAATCGTTGACAGATGCCAAAGGATTGTCGTTTTTAACGAAAGTCGGGTGAACCCTTACTTCAACGCCCTTTTCAGTATCCTTACCGATACCCAAAAGTTTTAACGTATAGCCCATTTCTTTTCCGTATGCTATGTCTTCTTTTGTTACGGCTGTTATGCCTTCCCTATAAACGTTTTCAATACAAATCTTTTTGTTAAATGCAAGGCTTGAAAGAATTGAAAGTTTATACGTTGCGTCAAATCCTTCAACGTCGGCAGTGGGATTAAATTCCGCATAGCCTAAGCGTTGTGCTTCTTTCAATGCTTCTTCATAAGTACTGCCCTCGTTAGCCATCTTAGTAAGAATATAGTTGGTCGTACCGTTGATAATACCTTTTATTGAAAGAATTTTATTTGCTTGCATACCGTCTTGCAACGTTCTAATAATAGGAACGCCACCCACGCAACTTGCTTCAAAGAATAAACCTGCGTTCATCTTCTTTGCTTCGGCTTCAAGTTCGGGCCAATGCTTTGCAAAGAGTTCTTTGTTTGAAGTAACAACCGTCTTTCCACTCATTAGCGCTTTTGTTACGAACGTTTTTGCAACGCCTGTTCCGCCGATAACTTCTACTACTATATCAACGTTGGGATTTGACACTACTTCTTCTATGCTTGAAGCGATTTTGCTTTCTTCAACGCCAAGAGATAGTGCCCTTTCCTTATTTAGTTCAAGAACGGCTTCAACGGTTAAGTCAACGCCTTGCGTCTTCTTAAAGTATTCTCTTTTTTCGGTAAGAATTTGATAAGTACCACCGCCAACTACGCCTAAACCTAATATAGCAACGCCTGCTTTTTTTAACATACTTTATACTCCTTTACTTGTTAAGTTGGTAAATTGTTTTCAGCCCGTCAAGCGTCAACGTTCTATCCACTTGACTTATGCTGTTTGATTCTTTTGATATTATTTCACCAAGACCGCCCGTTGCGACTACTTTGATTTCATCAACCTTTAATTCTTTCTTTATTTTCTTTATTATGTTATTGACAAGTCCTGCAAACCCGTAAACAAGCCCCGCTTGCATACAATGCTTTGTATTTTTGCCGATTACCGTTTTTGGTGCGTCAAGTTCAACCATAGGAAGTTGTGCAGTCTTAGTCGCTAAGCCTTCAAGTGATGTCTTTATTCCCGGTGCAATTACTACGCCTAAAAGTTCGCATTTTTCACTGACAACGTCAAAAGTAGTTGCCGTGCCAAAATCTATCACGACGATAGGTCCACCGTATTTATTATATGCGGACACGCTGTTTACTATTATGTCTGCCCCCACTTCCTTTGGGTTATCCGCTTTAATATTAAGCCCCGTTTTTATACCAGGACCGACGATGAGCGGTGAAATGCCGAAGAAAAATTCGCACATATGACAAATAGTATAATTTAGCGCTGGGATTACAGAAGAAAAGATTATCCCGTCAATCTGACTTTTCTTTATCCCACTATCCGATAAAAGCCCCACCAAAACCGAGCCGTATTCGTCAGCCGTTCTTGATATCCTTGACGATACACGGAAAGATGCGACCATCTCATCCCCGTCAAAAACACCGTATTTAATATTTGTATTTCCTAAATCTATTGCAAGTAACATATTACTTTACCCTACTATAACGCTTTAACGATTTTACTAAAATAGGAACGATTATAGCACTTGCTATCACTTCAATCGGAAAATTAATCGCCATAAACGTTGCAATGATACCTTCAATGCCAACAAAGTTGCAAACAAACATCATTGATAAAACCAACACGGTGTTTGTGATTACGCCAAACACTGCCCCAACACCAGCTGGTAAATAGTCCTTGACAAATTTCTTAGAGCAGTTTTTGGTTAATTTCTCTATTAGCATTTTTATGCCAAACGCCACTACGCCAATAAATACCCTTGGTAAAATTGATATCCACGGTAAAATAAATACGGGGTTACCAATTATAAAAGCAATGATGAGAGAGCAAACACCCATTGCTGTTCCACCGATAAACATATACTTCCAATTACCTGCAAGCGATAAGGCTATTGCAAGAGATAAAGAAAGAAAGCACGGCGGTGCTAACGGAATGAGTATGGTAAATACATACGTTTCCAAAAACATTACGATAAACGTAAGTGCGCCCATAACGCCAGAAAGCGCTATCATTTTAGATTTATTATCCATTTTGTCCTCCAATCAAGTTCCTTTTCTTAGGATACCTGTTGTAAAAAATATTTATTCGATTTATAAGTCAGTCTTCAATATTGAATAACCGCTTACCGAACATAAATTATTTTAGCACAAAAATTATTTGATAGCAATTAAATTAAAGGTTATTTGTAACATTTTTATTCTTTAATGATTATATTGATATTAGATAACTTCGCCAAAACAAAAAATTTCTACATAGGCGGAGAACATTAAGATACTTTTGGAGGTACTTTTATGAACGGTTTTAATAGTTGTGATTTATTTGGCGGAAATAACTGCTGTCTTTGGATTTTGATAATTTTACTTATTATCTGCCTTTGCAAAAGCGGTTGTTTAAATGGCCTTTTTAATAGCTGTTACTGTCTGCCTTTGGCTCTTTTAGTTATTTGTTGTTGCTGTAAAGGTAACGGCAATCTCTTAGGCGGTTTCGGCGGCGGTTGCGGTTGCAAATAATTAAAATTGTAATTTTAAGAGAAGCGGAGCACACAAAGTTGCTCCGCTTTTTTTGTGCCAACAAAACAAATTAAAACACTACATATTGTATAAAAATAAAAAAAACTTGAAAGTTCCTTGAAAAATTTTAAAAATTTTGTTGCATTGTCAAAATTTATGTGATATTATGTTTACATAATAAAAATTTACTAAGGAGGAACTCTTATGAGTAACTTAAAAAGCGATTCCGCAAAAACTTCTAAGTTTGATAGTTTTTTTGGAATCAAGAAAAGTGGTAGTTCTATTAGAACTGAAATCACAGCAGGTATCGTAACCTTCCTTGCGATGGCTTACATCTTGACCCTTACCCTGCACTTATGCTCAACTTGTTTACAAGCGAAGCAAACTTGCATTTAAGGTCTTCTGTATTTATCGCAACGGCTCTTGGTGCTTTTATCGGTACTTTACTTATGGCTCTCTATGCTAAATTGCCTTTGGCACAAGCACCTGGTCTTGGTCTTAACTCTATGGTCGGCGCTGCTCTTGGCGGAAGCCTTATCGGTGGCGGTATTGCGTTGTCTTTTAGTAATGCAATGCTTCTTGTTTTGATTTCTGGTGTATTGTTCTTACTTTTAAGTTTACTTAAAGTTCGTGGCGTTTCCATAAGAGAAATCATTTATAGAGCAATTCCCGAATCAGTAAGAAAAGCTATTTCTGTTGGTATCGGTTTGTTCATTGCAATAATCGGTCTTGTAAATGCGGGAATTATCGTTCCTGGTCAAAACAGCACCCACCATCCCGATCTTGGAACCGTTCTTTTCCCTGGTTCTGGTACAGTTCTCACCCTTGCTAAATTCTCTTCTTGGGATATGGCTGTTGTTGGTGGCGCTATCGTTTGTTTGTTCGGTTTTATCATTATCGCTGTTTTATCTCACTTTAAGATTAAAGGCGCAGTTATTATCGGTATCTTAGCTGGTACGCTTTTAGGCTTAATTCCTGGTATGGGCGTTACTCAATGGTCTGGTGAATCTTGGGCGTTCTGGGACCACTTCGCTAACTTCTTCTCTTTTAACTCTGCCGAAGGTGGTACGTTCTTCGTTGCATTTACCGAAGGCTTCAACTTTGCAGAAAACGTTCCGATTATGTCCCTTGTTATGATTGTTATCACTTTCTGTATGATTGACATGTTCGATACTATGGGTACTTGCGTTGGTTGCTGTCAATCTGCTGGTCTTATGACCGAAGATGGAATCCCCGTCAACTACAACAGAATTATGATTGCTGACTCTGTTGCAACTTGTTCAGGTGCTTTCTTAGGTACTTCAACGGTTACAACTTTCGTTGAATCAGGCGCAGGTATTTCTGCTGGTGGTAGAACCGGTCTCACTGCTCTTGTTACCGCATGTTTATTCTTGCTTTCTATTTTCTTATTACCTGTATTTGCTTCTATCCCTGGCGCAGCCGCTTCTTCGGCTCTCATTTGGGTTGGTTGCTTAATGCTTAAAGGTGTTAAAGAACTTAAACTTGATACAGTTAAAGAATTTGTTCCTGCTTTCTTAACAATCGCAATGATGCCTTTCGGTTATTCAATTACAACAGGTATCGGTTTCGGTATCCTTTCATACGTTGTAATCGACCTTTGCGAATATATTTTCGGTTTAATCGCTTACGCTTGCAGTAAAAAAGCAGACAAAGTTAAACCTGTTTGGAGTCTACACGTTGTTACGATTATAATTGCAATATTATTCTTAATCTACTTCTTCGTACCCACTAGCGTTTAATTTCAACAAAAAAACTTAAACCGCTTTGGATTTTTCCAAAGCGGTTTTTTGTTTGCAAGTTGTTATTTGTTTTTTATTCTGCCAAGGTCGGTGTTATCAACCTTTCTATCCCTTAAAACTTTTTCAACGTGCGGTTTGTCTTCATAGCGATAATCTTCACCGCTTCTTTTAATATATTTTTCAATAACGTTGTGCGAAGCAACTTGGCTTGCCGTTGGATTTACTTGACGTTGATACTTGAAAAAGTCTGCGTTATCGGGCATATCGTTAATGTTTACCATAGTTTCCCTATACCCTGTTAAACGAACGGATTTTATAATTTCCCTAATATATTCTTTGTTGGATTTTAACTTGATAAGCGCTGGAAATTCCGCTCCTCCAACGAATAGTTGCTCCCACTCTCTACCCTCATATTTATAAAGCATTTCAGAAGCAATTTTAAGGTGCTTTAATTCTTCTTCAAAGTGTTGAAGCCAAATCTTTTTAATATAGGCGTTGCTTTCGTCTTGATAGCAAGAATAATACAAATAACATTCGGTATACTCGTGCATAACCCAACATTCAAGCATTGTGCAAGACGGGTCTATAAGTGAGCCGTAACCCGTAACGTGTTGTTCTTCTATCATTGCGATTTCACTATAAAGCTTTCTTCCCAAATCACTGTGATAAAAACCGCTTATATTCATATAATAGTTCATCGTTTGTTGTTCAGCCGCAGTTATAATATTAGTATGCAAGCGTGTAATTAAACTGTCTTGCCACGAATTAATATAAAGCCTAACGTCGTCTTTGGGGTGTCTATGCTCTGAAATAGTTGGACGTGCAGGCGTAATTTCAGTATACGCACCAACCAACCTTTCAGCGTGCACACCCTCTTCCATATCCAAAAGATTTGCATATCTATAAAGGTGGTCAAAGTCTTCAAGCAGTGCAAAGTCAAGTTGTGCTTTTACTATGGGGTTTGGTTCTTTTTGTGCCATATCAGCAGTCAAATCAACGGCAAGTTGTTCATAGCCGATAGTGTGTTCTAACACCGTTTCATCAAGCGGTTTAAGTGCTGAAATACGCTTTTGCTGTTGCTGTTCTTGCCTACGAACTTCTGCAACAACACGGCGAAGTTCGTTGTTTGTGCAATGGCGGTTAAAGTGATGCAAAAACCAGTTGGCTTCAAACTCAGTACCGTTCATTAAAATCACACGAGTTTTAGTGTATGGTCCTGTGGAATTCTTATCGTAAGGTTTTGCTGCAAGTGAATTCCAATTTGCATAATTGATTTTACTGTCTTTTGGTAGTTCTTTAAATGGGTTCATAATACTCTCCTTTTATTATCTTTAAGAAAAGTATCGCCAAACATCAAATTTTTATACAAAAAAAGACGACCGTAGCCGTCTTTTCATTGCTAAATTATATTCTATTATACTTTTGGGTTAGTTTTTTAAGTTTCGCAGATATGTTTTTATTTACGTCGCTAGCCTTAAATTTAACCGCCCAGTTTTGCTCTTTTACTGTTGCAGGTTCGTTTACCCTATAATCAGTGCCATAATGCAAAAGGTCTTGTAACGGCATAATAAACGTTTTTGCTTTTGATGCAAAACCAAGTTCTATTATACTATCGATAAGCCCGTCCTTAGTATTTACGCTACCTTGAACGTTCATTTTTAATAGACTTTCAAACACGCCCTTTTTAAGATTTGTATAATCCCATTCGTTAGCATTATCTATTAGTCCTGCCAAAGTGTCGTTATCGTGCGTTCCCGTATAGCAAACGTAGTTTTCTTCAATATTTTCGGGCAAATATAAATTGTCTTTATCGCCGTTGAAAGCAAACGATAATATCTTCATACCTGGATATCCCGTCCATTTTAGAAGCTCCCTTACTCCGTCGTCTATGATGCCTAAGTCTTCCGCAATAATCTTATCCTTTTTAACTGCGCTATGCACTGCGTTGAACAGTTCGTGACTAGGAACGTCTATCCATTCGCCAACCTTTGCATCCGTTCTTCCACAGTCAACTTCATAATATCTATCAAGCCCACGGAAATGGTCTATCCTAACGTAATCAAAAATTTTAAGAGTTTGTTTAATTCTAGTTTTCCACCACTCATAGTTTTGTTCAGCGTGTCTTGTGTAATCGTAAACGGGATTGCCCCAAAGTTGCCCATCTTCACAAAAATAATCGGGTGGAACACCTGCAACTTTTTTTGGGGCAAAATTTTCGTCCAACTTAAATAGGTGTGGATTTACCCAAACGTCAACACTGTCAAGCGCAACGTAAAGTGGCATATCACCCATTATTTTTACACCTTTTGAGTTGGCGTATTTTTTCAGTTCAAGCCATTGTTTTTTTGCTATAAACTGAACGAACTGCCAAAATAAAACTTCTTCCTTATAACTTGATGCAAACTTATTAAGCGCGCTCTTATCCCTACGTTTTAGGGGCTCATCCCATTCGTAAAAATGCTTTTGCCCCGATGCGTATTTTATGGACATATAAAGCGCATAGTCGTAACTTTCCTTTTTCCTTAAATAACTCACAAAGTCTTTATCCGTTTTGTCAAAGCGTGAAAACGCCTTTCTTAAAAGCGGATATCTTACAGAATAGAGTTCACCATAATCAATATACTTTTTATCGCTTAATGAAAAATCAAGTTCGGCTTTTGTTATAAGACCTTGTTCTTTTAGAGATAGCGGACTTATAAAATATGGATTAAACGATGCACCCGAAACTGACGAATACGGTGAATTTCCGTATCCCGTTTGAACAAGCGGTAGTATTTGCCATATCGTTTGACCAGACGACGCTAAAAAATCAACGAATTTATAACTTTCCTTACCAAAATCACCTATGCCGTATTTGCTTGGAAGCGAAAAAATAGGCATTAAAACACCACTACGTCTTTCCATCGTTATAAAGTAAATCCTCCGTCACAAGTGATGATTTGCCCTGTTATAAAATCCGACTTTTCTGTCGATAAAAAGTAGATTAGTTCAGCCACTTCTTCTGCCTTTCCTATGCGACCGATAGGCGTTTCTTCTTTGAGTGCTTGCATTTCTTTAATAGAAAAACGTGCGTTTATAGGCGTATCAATAACGCCTGGACATACGCAGTTTACTGTTATTTTGCTCGGTGCAAGTTCCTTTGCAAGCGCCTTTGTGTATCCTATAAGCGCCGCTTTACTTGCTGAATACGCAACTTCCATCGATGCACCAACATTGCCCCAAATTGACGATACGTTTATTATTTTCCCGTACTTTTTGTCAATCATACCTTTAAGCATACCGTTAGTTAGTAGGTATGCGCCTTTCATATTTATAGCGAAAAGTTTATCCCATTCTTCTTCGGTCGTTTCTGTTATGAGTTTATATAAGCCTACGCCAGCGTTGTTCACAAGCACGTCAATACACTTAAAACTTTGTGTTACACGATTAATTAGCGCTTGTATTTGTTCTGCGTTCGACAAATCTGCTTGAACTGCAAAAAAATAGTCGCCCAACTCATCCCTAACAAGTTCTTTTTTGAGCGCATTTATACTATCGCTGTCCGAATTGTACTGACCAACTACGAAGTAGCCTTCTTTTATAAACTTTTTAACCGTGGCTTTACCTATTCCACCACTTGCACCCGTTATTAATGCAACTTTCAAAATATCACCTTATTGCATAATACCCGCAAAAAAATTTGCGGGTATTTTTGTTGTTTTATTTATTTTTATTTGATATTAGCCTTTTACACGTTCCATATATTCGCCCGTTCTGGTGTCAACCCTAATGAGTTCACCTTGTTCAACGAACATAGGTACTTGAATGCTAACGCCCGTTTCAAGAATTGCTTCTTTTGTTGCGTTAGTTGCAGTGTTACCCTTAACTGACGGGTCAGCTTGCGTAACACGAAGAGTTACGAAGTTTTCGCATTCAACTGAAAATGCTGAACCTTTATAAGACCTTACGATAACGGGGTCGTTTTCTTTGATGTATTTAAGTGCATCTTCTACTTGGTCGTAGTTGAGCGGTGTAAGGTTGAATTCTTGGTCCATAAAGTAATAAAGTTCACCGTCGGTGTAAGAATATGTCATATTCTTAGTTTCAATTTGAGCGTCTACTAATTTTTCGGTGGGGTTCCAAGTTCTTTCTAATACCTTTCCGTCAATAACGTTCTTCATTTTTGTTCTTACGAACGCTGCGCCCTTACCGGGTTTAACGTGTTGGAAATCAACGATAGTCCATACTGAACCTTCGTATTCAAAAGTTGAACCTTTTCTAAAATCGCCTGCTAACATAATATTTTTCTCCTTAAATGTTGTCTATATAATTTATTAAATTATTTCAAAATAATTAATTCTTTGCTGTCGCTAAACAGTCTTTTTACTTTTCCACTACTCAAAACTACCGTATCTTCTATCCTTATACCGAAGTCCCCGTCAAAGTATACGCCCGGCTCTATCGTAAAAACCATACCGTTTTTAAGTTTATCCTTTTTCCTTGGTGAAAGGGTTGGAAATTCGTGAACTTCCATTCCTACACCGTGCCCTAGCGAATGCGTAAAATATTCGTCAAGACCTTTTTCTTTTAAGTACGACCTTGCATAACAATCGGCAGTATAAGTATCATTACCTTGCGTTATTTTTTCTATTGCAAGTTCGTTCGCTTTTTTTACAGCGTCATAACAAGATAAAAATCTATCAGTCGGTGTACCGAAAAACGCAGTCCTTGTCAAGTCTGAAAGATATCCCTCAACACTGCACCCCATATCGACAAGTATAGGCATATTATCTTCAAGCACCGTTTCACCCGTTTCGTGATGTGGAACTGCGCTGTTTGCGCCAAACGCAACTATGGTTGGAAAAGCGGGACCCGATGCACCAAACTCTACCATATTTTTTTCAATAGTGTTTTTAAGTTGTGTTTCAGTTATGCCCTTTTTTACAGTTTTAATAGCGTCGTGATATGCTTTTTGTGCAATCACGCACGCTTTTTCTATCAAAGCAAGTTCTTTTTCACTTTTAACTGAACGTGCACGTTCAAGTTTAGAAGTTAAGTCTTTAACCTTGAATTTTTTTCTATACTCTTTATACTCTTTTACCGTTGCACGAGAATAGTCAATATAAAGGGTATCTATGCCGTTTTGAACTAGATACTCACTTACGCTTTCAAACCCCTTTAATAAAAGTGCAGTTACACCTACGTTTTCAAGAACAGGTTTTGCAGCATAAAAATAACGTGCATCTGTAAAACAAGTGATATTGTCGGTGAGTATTACCACGCCTTCACTAATATCGACACCCGTCAAATACTTGCGTGTAACGTAATCTGTTATTAGCCCCGCTTGGTTTTTACCGAAAACAAAATCTTTCACTCTATTATTTTACCAAAATTTTATATATAAGTCAATTATCACAATAGGTTTTTTGCATTTTTACTGCGTCAATATCTTGCGTACCTGCCGATTCGCATATTATAAACGGCTCTAACCTAAGTTTTTTAAGTGCTGACGCAAGCGGTGCAAAGTCAGGACCATAATGCTCGTCTTCAAACGTCAAGTGTCTTACTTCACCCTTGGCAGAATATTCTATCTTTGAAAAGTGTATGTGAAAATGCTTCATCTTCTCATACCCCAACTCGTCAACCATAAAGTTAAGCCTATCAAGATAATCCTTTTCCGTTTTTAAACTCCCAAACTCACGAGCGTTGACGTGCCCGAAGTCCACAGCCGGAACGTAAATTTTATCAATTTTACAAAACGAAGTTACTTCTTCAATAGTGCCTATTTGACCTAGTTTACCCATAGTCTCTGGGCAAAATATTAAATTTTCAAGTCCGTTTTCGTATATTTTATCACGAAGAATTTCA